>PWZG01000036.1 GCA_003567575.1 PVC group bacterium
CGATCGGTACGGTTTGCAACGGACAGCGTACCGACTGGTAAAAACTTTCCACATAGGTACATCCCGCGGCATAATAGACAAAAAAGCGGGCATGCGGAAATTTGGTCCAGTACGCCCGTGGCTCGGTCACCGCGCCGGCCGATGCCGAAGCGCCGGCCGCCGTCCATTCCGTCATTTTAGTCTGTTCCCGCACGTCGTAGACAGCGGAAAAACTCGTCAAGTGCTCGGCGAAGGCGCCGGGCAGAAACCCTCCGATCTCCCGCGGTCGCGGATCCGCCTTCCCGGTCAGCAAACCTAATACATCTGTTGCATCGACGGGAAATTCCGATGTCACGTTGGCGCGTACTCCGTATCGGGCCAATTCACTTGCCGCGGGTTCGAATTGCGATTGGCGGACCTCGCTGCGTATTCCCGGCGCGATGACAAAGTAAACCGTACCGCGAGGGCGGGTCGCATCGGCGGCAACGCCATCGCGCAATGTTCGCAGAACGGTTTGCCGCGAATTCCCGCCGCTTCCCGTATACCCGAGCATCGCGGCCGGCAACGGCATCAGCGCCGCACCAATTTTTTCGCGCTGGTAATGCAAGCCGGCCGGCGGCTGAATGCTGCCGTCGAACGGATCAGGGCCGCCATACACCGGCGATGCATAGCGGCCATCCTTCACCAAGTCGGCGTCCGGGCGGCGGTTACGTAAAAACGTTAATCCGGTAAGCGATAAAGGCGGATCACCGGTGACGCGTAACGGGAAATCCACCGAATAAATCCACACCAACACCTGATCCGTCAAACCACGGTCCGCCAATATCTTGTTGGCCGGATCCCATATCCGTTGTGTGAAGGCCGCGTCGGATATTTCGGCTACCGGCGATATAAACCGTTCGGGGACCGAGACCGCGATCCGGTTATGTTGCGGGATACCGCGCGCATCGGCATAGAAGTGGGCAATCTGCACCGAATTCGTTGAATTAGCGTTGATTAACAACGCAACCTCATGCGGTGCGACCGCATTCCCGCCAAGCGGCCGGCCGCAAAGGACGATGACGGCAAGGACCCAAACGGCAGCACTTGATTTAGACGGCGTTGACATATTACGGCAGCATCGTGCTTCTTTCAATCCGCATTTCCCTTTTTTTCATCTTCAATATCCTGTTCCGCCTGGCATTTGCGTACAAACTGCAAAACGGCATGCAGCGTGCGTCCATCGTAGGTTCGCTTGTCCGTTTCCTGCTCCAATGTCGAGATGCCGACCAAATCATAGACGTTGATCCATTCGCCATCGACATCGATTTCCAGCAACGGATTCAGTATGTATCTTCCAAGGCGCACACGGACAAAGAGAAAGCGGTTGTAAGGACCGTTTCGGTTAACTTCGTTCTTGGAAAGGATGCTGGACAAATAAGATCTTTTCTTGCGCCGTTCAGGAATCACGCGCTCGGGGAACCGCCGCAAGGCATACAAGAAATCGGCGGTTTCGAACGCCGGCAGATCCGATTGCGTCTTAATGCGGGCTATATCCTGAAACATCGCAATCATGGATTGGAGCATGAAGAATTCCATCAGTTTTTGATCGATTTTAATCATGCGCCCTTTGACCTTAACTTTCACGCTACTGGGAGCAAGCAGCGGATAGATGGCGCCGATGGACCGTTTGGCGTAATCCTCTGACCGATAAGCCTCCAGCAGAGCGATCTGCAACGGGTTGCGCCCCCAGTTGTCGCGCAGGTTCTTATGCGAGCCCGCCTTGACGAGATCGCGGGCCAGGTCAGACTGCCCGAGCTGGGCCGCGATCATTAACGGGGTTCGATTCAACGGATCTCGAAAATCGATGCCGTATCGGTTGAGTTTTTTCTTCAGTTCAACCTTTTTGGGATCAAAATAGTCCCGCTGGTATTTCTGTTCGATCTTCCGCGCATTGGAAAAGGGATCTTCGGCCTGTCTGAATTTCAGGCCGGCCAACCGTCTAAACAGCGACGGCACATGATGGGTAACCGCGTAGTCGAACAGCAACAGCTTTGCCTGGCGGTTATAATTCTTTGGATCCAGCGCCTCCCGTTTCAGTTCATCGAGGGCGTCGGGCGTCAGGATGCGCCATGGCACGTCATGCGTAATCAAAATCGTTTTCCGGATCGCTTCGGCCTGCTCCGTCTTGCCCTGCAATTCCAGTTTACGCGCCTCTTCTTTCCAGTCCTCGTCCGAGGAGGATTCGGCCTTTACCGTAACGGCGTCCCTTGTTTCCGCGAGTCCCAGCAGCGACCACAAGCGATGGCGCGTGTGCGATTCGATCAGATAGACATTGCGCACGGCGCGTGTCAGGGCCACGTAGAGGGCATTCGTATAGAACTTATAGGCTTCCAGCGACTTATCGCTCTTGTCGGACGCCCGCGCATAGCGCAACTCCTTGTGCATGTCTTCAGTGCTCACGCCCGCGGTAATCTCGTCGAAGGCGCGCGCATTGTTCGCGACGCAGTTGAGCAGTACGATGTTCTCGTATTCGAGGCCCTTGGCTTCCTGCACTGAAAAGACCAGCGGCGTACGAAAACTGCGGCGGGCTTCCGGCTTGTCCTCTTCGCGCATCACAATGACCGCAACCCGGGTTGAGCGGGAAGTTTTCTTGTCGATTTCCTCGCGCGTCTTCTGCGTATCGCGGACAAGTTCGACCGACCCGGCGCTGTCCGCCACGGATTTCACGAGGTAATTGCTCTCGCGGTCGATCGAACCGAAGCGCGCGTTCTTGACTCGCAGCAACCGGTTTGCCGCCTCGGTTACCTGCGCGGAATTCCGATAGTTGACGTTCAGGACGCGGATAATTTCAGGTCGTCCCGGCCCGCGTTTATCGTAGAACAGGCTTTTCACCTTCGCCCACGAGAAGAAGTTGGGATGAACGATCTGGTTCGAATCGCCGCACAACACGAAGTTTTCCGGTTGACGCAGCGATTGCAGGATCAGTTGAAGCTGAACATTGGTAATATCCTGAACCTCGTCCACGACCGCGAAGTCGTAATGCGGTTGACAGCGTCCGAGATACTCGAAGGCAATCAGGTTCGGATCGTACCTATCGTTGCCGGCCAACCACTGCCGATAACGGCAAAACAGCGCGTAAACACGCTCGCGCTGCTCGTGCGGAAAGATCGACTGGCGTACGCCGAGCGCCAGGTACTCGTCGTGATCGAGACAGGCGCTGTCCACCGTCATCCCAGTGAGTACGCCGTTGAATTCCTCGAAGACCATGTGCGCATCCTTCAATCCGGACCCGTGCGCATGGCGGGCGAACCACTCCGCAAACGCGCGGAAGGTAATCGGACGTCCCGGCGGAACGCGCAGTGTCTCGACGTATTCTCGCAGGGACAGGAAGTCGATATTTTGCCGATCGTTCTCGTATCCATGGGAGTAGTAAAGGTTTCGCGCATTCTCCGCAAGATAGGCTGAGAGGGTTACGTACAGGACGTCGCCGTAAAGGCATTTGAGTTTCTCGAGTGTCAGCGCCGTCTTACCGCTACCAGCCGCCCCGATCAGAATCAGCGGCGTACGCAAGCCGAACGCTTCGATCTGCCGGTCGTCAAAAGAGAGAATCTTGTCCAGAACGTGAAATCGCGTCTGCTCCGGGTTCACGTACGGCAGGGACACGCAATCTTCCCCGGCGACGGCGGTCGGGTCCGCCACCGGCTGCAGTTTACTATCGTCCACTTTGGCGCCATTGAGGAAGCGTGATTTCTCATAGGCATGGGCAAGAATAACTTCCAAAAGCAGCAGGTAAGTTCGACCTCCGTACGTGCCGAAGCGAAACAACAAGCGGTCGGCATCGCTTAGTTTCGCGCGATAATACGGGGTGCCCGTAAGTTTTTTGACGTCCGCCGCGCGGAAATCGCCGGCTTGCAACGCGGCAACCGTACGGTCGAACGCCGCGCGCGCTTTTGAAAAATCGAGATCATTATATTGAAGAATGTTCATGAAACGGTTAGCAATTGATTTCGATGTTATCGTAAGCGTAGACTTCCGCCCGATCCAGATGCAGGCGAACGACAATATCCTCTTCAGGATCGGCGGGGATTATATCGCCAGCCTTCCAGGCAACCGTTTCAGACGCAGCATCGCCGCTTAGCGGCAGCGCCTGTTCCGGCGAATGCGTCTTGCGATTCAGAATTTCGGCGCGAATGCTGCCACCGGTTTCGCAACGGTAATTGAGTTGTAACTTGACAGGTTGCAACAAACGCCCCAGCTTGATATCCAAGGTACCGCATGGATCGGAGCGGAATCCGAACAATCGCCATTTCGGCCAGCGCACGATCCCGATGCGATACATGCCTTGGCCGACCAGCAAGCGAATCAGATTCTCGTCGCGTTGCCAGCGCGAATTGACATACCATCCGTGACTGTGGATG
Organism: PVC group bacterium; assembly: GCA_003567575.1. GTDB lineage: Bacteria > Verrucomicrobiota > Kiritimatiellia > CAIKKV01 > PXCX01 > PXCX01. The sequence continues at coordinate 4,380 of PWZG01000036.1, forward strand.
CCGGCCGAAACATAAAGCCATTGCTCGTCGCCAACGTCCACGGGACAGGAAGCGGTGTATACGACATCCCGCCCCCATGACGGCAAATCGGTATGACTGATGAAATCCGCGCGGCCGGGAACGTGCAGCCACCGATCGCCGGGTTCTGCCTGATAGACCAGTGAAACATCGACGGCGCCGAATACTCCGTTCCCCCGGCCTTCAGTACGGGGCAAACAATGGCGGAATTGCCAGACAAAGCCGACCGTCCCCGATCCCGCGGCCAGCATGCCCATCCCGTAATAATCGCCGCTGACATATCCACGCGCGCCGGCTGCAATGTCGTCGTATTCGTCCGGCACCAGCGCAGAGCGCGCTTCAGACCAGTGACCGTCCCGCAGTTCGGCGTTCCAGATGGAACGGCGCGGTATCCCGTTGACGCGCGGCGTAACCTTTAACGCCACGATACCCCGGCGTTGCCGGGGATGATAGATACTGGTGATGACATCCGCGCTGCTCCATTGCGGCGTCAGACGATCATAGTCCCAGTGCAAACCGTCGGCGGAATGCGCCGTGAAGTAACCGGAACCCAGCATTCCCGCTCTCGCGCCTTGGTGGCCGGGCCCGGTGCAGAGCGTGGCACGATAGCGGTGCGTTGGCGGCGCCTCGGGATCGACGAAAACCGAGGGCGGATGACCGCTCAAATCAACCAGGTTGTTGTCCCTGCCCTGCCCGGCATAATCGACCAATCCCAGCCGGGGTTTGCGCCAATCTATTCCGTTGTCCGATTCGGCATACCCGATCAGATCACAGTTGGCGCCGTTCCAGTCACGGGGCCAGGCTTGATACCACATGCGATAAACACCGCCGTCACGCAGCACGCTGCCGTAAATCGACGTGCCGGCGCCGTCCACGAACGAGTCCGGTCCCAGAACCGGGTCGGGATGAATGACGGGTTTCCGTTGAAAAAAGTACACTTTCCCGGCAATATTGATGTTGGTACGCGATTCGAATAGTAATTGCATAATGGTCTTCTCAAGTAACCGTGTTTATTTTTTTCCGTTGACAATCGCTGCTTGCTCCAATTGTCAATCAGAGCCAAGGCAAGAACTCATATCGTTGTGACCACCGCACTAATATCGCAAACCCGTAACGGAACGGATGCCGGCTTCCGCCGGATACCGATAAGGTTTTCGCCGTTGCGTAATTGCGACACGTCCGGCTCCCAGCACAAAGCGTCAGTGGCGGAACGGCCGGCCGGCAAGCTGATCCCGTTCAATATCACCTGTACATCCCCGGCAAGCGCTACCGGCCGGTCCAGTTCAATGATTAATTGTACCTTGTACGCCGCTTGCTTTGCCGGAGAAACATTATGCGGAATACCGCTTAACGTCAGATTCGTTTCATAAATGCGGTCGTCCGGAATCTCAACTGGGTCATCCGGATTCAAAACCGGCAGATTGCGGGCGCCGTCGCAAGGATAATTACCGCCGGCTGCGTTTTTCCGGCCGAGAACACTGACAAAGTAACGCCGCTTGAGAGTTTGCAGTAACGAGGGATCGCCCAGCTCATGCCAGACGCGGCGTTGCGGATCGAATAAATTGAATAGATACACACCATCGGCACCGGCTTCCCAGGCATTCAAAGCCCGACCCCGGTAACAGGGATCGGATGCGCGACCCTCATGCCGGTGATGGCCGCCGCCGACTCGCGACTCACTCATGCCGGCCCAGACCTTAATGTCTTGATGATGTGCGCGCTCGACACTGTACGACCAAGGATTCAAGCGAAAATAACCGCTCGGTATCCAGAAATCGAACAAGCCTTCCTCCATCCAGGTCCCGACATCGAGTCCGATAAGACGTCCGTATTCACAAGAATCCGGAGTTCGGACCGCAAGCAACAGGGGACGTCCCCGGCGTTCACCTTCCTTCCGGCACATCGCGCGAATCCGCCGCAACAATCCGGTCATGGCCTCGCAATCCTCCGGCGCCGCCGGTTCGCCAGCGGCTACACGCCGGAAAAAGACGGGATGTCGGAAAAAATCCAATTCCACGCCGTCCACATCGTATCTTTGACAAACTTCTTCAACAAACCGGAAGGCCAGCTCGCGTATCTCCGGATGTCCGTAATCCACCGCCGACCAGGATCCATGACGCGGCCGCTCTTCAGGCGTTCCCATTAAATATTCGGGATGTTGCTGTTTTAATCGTGGAAACAGAAAATACGGTTTATCGGGCCGGTGCGCACCGTCATGCGTATCGTTCATTCGCATCGACCAGAATACTTCCATTCCCTTAGCATGCCCAAAATCGACCATGATCTGAAGACAATCCCTGCCCTGCTCGATCAAGGCCGGCGCAATGTTGTTGTTTAAAGCCGGATGCGGCCGGTGCAACACTTCACCGACATGCGTCGCATGCGTAAAAAGACTGAATCCGCTGCTGATCGTTGTGTAGACCATCACGTCGACATGCGTGTCGGCCAGACCGCTGCTCCGCTGCGCAAGCAGATTCCCGGCCGTCGGTTCGCTTTCCGCGGAGACAGTGAACACATCGCAGCCGTCGTTGTTGAATATCACCCGTCTGGGCCGGTCGCGTAACGTTCGGTGTCGCTGTTCGAATTTTCCGGAATCATATTCCATGGTCTCGTGCTCCTTGCCTGGTGTCAGGCGTTGCCGTCTTGACTTACGGAAGCATCTTAATAAAGGGACGCATCCGGGTTTCATAAATTTCGTCCAGACAAGCGGCCAGCCCCCGGTAGCGCCGAAAGTGGCTTTCAAGTTCGTGGACTAAAAAATCTTCGATCGCATCCTGCAAATCGTCCCGCGGTGGAGCCAGCGCCAGTTCTTCGGATGTTGTGCAGTATCCTGATGTCACGGTTTTCGTACTGTCGGCAGTGCCCTGTTGCACACGTCGGAACCCGTCGAATCCGCCAACACCTAATGTATCGTTGAATCCCACGCCGCGTGCATCTTCGGCAATCAACACACTGGGAATCCTGCGACTGAAAAAATTCAGGTGCGCATGGCATTCATAGCCCACATGTAAATCGCATTGTTCGTAAAAATCCAGATTAGCCACGGCGCCGGCCATTTCCAGGATACGGAATCCTTGCGCGGCAGCCTGTTTTCTGATGGCACGGTTTTTTTGCGTCACCAAATCCGTCATGGCCGCGCTGTTTTCCCGGCGGGAATCGTCTTTGGGTGCTGTATCGGCGTCGAACAGGTGAAATGCGCAGTAGCGTTCGGCGCGCGGGAAAAGCCGGGTCAGCATCGACATGATCCGGCCGGCCTGGCCTTGGTAATAGCAACTCAGCGGCGGACTGAAAACCAGGCGTTCAATGCACGACGGACGGCGCATCGGCTGCCCCAGCGACGGGATCAAAAACCAGGCCGGATCGCCGGTCATCAACGTGTTGTCGATGCCATGCCGTCGCAGAATGTCACTCGTAAAATATTCGCGACAGGATATATGTTCCACGCCACCGGCAATATATCGCAGAAAGTTTACGGTTTCCGGACTGTAGCAGGTTTCACTCCGTGAAAGCGTATCGCCCGGATACACGTTCCAGTTCGCGCCGATGGGAATCAACGGTACGCGGATGCGGGATAACTCCTCTACCAGACGATAAACACCGGGATACATCGGCCGGTCGCGCACGGGAAACCCCGGCAACAACACGGCACGGGAACGGTTGATTTGGTCGATATGCGAATCCAGCGATTCTTCCCTGAAAAAAACCGTAAACTCGCAGGGTCCTTTTTCGCGCTCGACAAGATCGCGGGTGCGCTGCTCGATCAGCAGGTCACCCACATTTTGACTGCCATACGGCGGACAAGTGGTCAGTAATGTATACAAACTGCATATCCCCTTAGTACTCAGGCTCTTTACCCGTAAGCGATGACTGGACAATCTATAAGAACGCCAGCCACGCTTCTCTGCTGGACGACTCCTCTGCTTCCCGTGCGGATTAGGGTAAAGATTACGGCAAAGACAACGAGGCATCCATCGGCCCTTCGTCTTTACCCGAAACATTGCCGAATGTATCTTCGGCAATCAAATTCAAATCCGGTTCCATCCATTCGATGCCATCCCGGATTTCGGCGTAACAGGTGCATTCGCCCCGGTTGCCGTCCTTTCTCTCTCCTTCACGCATATCTTTGTAGCCGCCCGCGTTGAGGGCGGCTTTTTCCGCGCAATCAAATATCGAAAATTAACCCTTTTTTTGGCGCTTGTCAACCCTCCGTGCGCTGATATAATCCTTGAATGCCAATGAATGAATGAAGACACGCAGAAGAGAAAAGGTAACCGACACATGAAAAATTGGACATTCACGGACAGAGATGAGACGTTAGCCGACGAACTACGGTCACGATTGCCGGAGGTCGTTTTCGACGCGCATGCCCATCTGTTACGCAAATCCGATGCGCCACAGCCGCCTGCGGGTATATGGGCCGATGGGCCCGCGGAAATTGATACGGCTGTCTGGCGTAGTCACCTCGAGAAGCAGGTGGGCAAAAACCGCCTGGCGGGCGGATTACTGATCCCCTCGCCCGGCTGTACCAAGGCTCCCGAGCGGATTGCCGCGGCCAACGCCTACGTTTTCGAACGAATCGCCGGCGATCCCAATCTGAAAGGTCTGGCGCTGGTCGCGCCGCAATTGACCCCCGAAGTTTATGAACCGCTGCTTGAAAATGCCCAGTTTGCCGGATTCAAACCGTACCACGTGTTCAGCGATCATTCGCCGACATTTCAAGCGCCGCTGTCATCCTACCTGCCCGAATGGGCCTGGCGCATGGCGCACCGGCATGGTTTGGTGATCACGTTGCACATGGTACGCGATGCCGCCCTGGCCGACCCGGATAACCTGCGCGAGATTTGCCATTACTGCCGCGCATATCCCAATGCACGCCTTATTCTGGCCCATGCCGCGCGCGGTTTCCACGCGCCGAACACCGTCAACGGCATTGCCGCCCTACGGGGTCTGGCGAACGTCTGGTTCGACTCGTCAGCCATCTGCGAGCCGGAGGCGTTGAAAGCAATTCTTGAGGCGTTCGGTCCCCGCCGCCTGATGTGGGGCACCGATTTCCCCGTCAGTCAAATTCGCGGACGCTGCGTCACGGTCGGTGACGGTTTCGCCTGGCTGCAGCCGGATTCGGTGCTATGGGAGAAGACGGGTCCGCAGGGGCGACCGACGCTGGTAGGCATCGAATCCCTGCGCGCGTTACTGACGGCGACCGACGCGCTGGGGCTGAATGCCGGTGATCTCGAGGATATTTTCGCCGACAACGCGCGACGGCTACTCGGCCTAATCCACGAATCGGGGACGCAGACACAGGATATGTACCGCCATGCCAAAACCCGTATCCCCGGCGGCACGCAGTTGCTGAGCAAGCGGCCGGAAATGTTCGCACCGGACCAGTGGCCGGCCTATTTCCGGGAAGCCCGCGGTTGCGAGGTTTGGGATCTCGACGGCCGCCGATACGAAGATCTTTCGATCAACGGCATCGGCGCCTGTCTGCTCGGCTTTCGCGATCCGGACGTGACGCGCGCCGTGCAACGGCGGCTGACGCTGGGGGCCATGTCGAGTTTGAATCCGCCGGAGGAAGTTGAGCTGGCCGATCTGCTGTGCGAGATTCATCCCTGGGCTGAACAGGTCCGTTTCGCCCGTTGCGGCGGCGAGATGTGTGCCGTGGCGACGCGTATCGCCCGTGCCACGACCGACCGTTCGCTGATCGCAATCTGCGGCTATCACGGCTGGCAGGACTGGTACCTGGCGGCCAATCTCGGCGAGAACGACGCTTTGCGCGGGCATCTGTTGCCGGGTCTCAATCCTCTGGGCGTACCCCGCGAATTGCGCGGCAGCGCATTGACATTCCATGACCGTGCATCGTTGGAAGAGCTGCTCGACCGTCACGGTGACCAACTGGCGGCCATCATCATGGAACCGTGTCGTTCGCAAGACCCCGAACCGGGTTTCCTGGAATGCGCGCGCGTCGGCGCGCGGCGCGTCGGCGCCCTGCTGATTTTCGATGAGATCACCATCGGCTGGCGCCTGGCATGCGGCGGCGCCCACCTGAAATTCGGCGTCAACCCGGACATGGCTGTATTCGCCAAAGCGCTCGGCAACGGGCATCCGATGGCGGCGGTAATCGGTACCCGCGCGGCCATGGCCGGCGCCCACGATTCGTTTATCAGCAGCACCTATTGGACGGAAAGTGTGGGTCCGGCAGCGGCTCTGGCGACGGTGCGAAAAATGCAGACGATGGATTTGCCTACGCATCTGGCGCGCGTCGGTGCGCACGTACTGGAACTATGGACCGAACATGGCCGCCGTCACGGCCTGCCCGTCAGCGCCGGCGGCCATCCCTGCCTGGCGCATTTCTCCTTCGAACACGAGCAAGCCGATGTCCTGCGGACACTTTATACACAGTTAATGCTGGACCGCGGATTCCTGGCCGGCACAAAACTGTACGCGACCCTGGCACATACGGAATCCGTGATCGAACGCTACGGTCAGGCTATTGACGCGGTATTCGCGCAAATCGCCGGTATCCTGGCGAACGGCAGCGATATTGCCGATCATCTGCGCGGACCGGTCGCCCATGCAGGATTCCGCCGCTTGAGCCGGTGAAGCTAGCGTAGCACCCCATAGGGATACGGAATGTTGGAGTATGGGAATGAAGAAAGGCATCTCCAGATTCCCCATTTCGACGTTCGATGTTCAAAGTAGACAATCTGTTGTTTAGTTGCTGAGCGTAAGGGCCTAAGGCGGGCTTCGCCCGCAACCCAGAGGTCAGAGGTCAGAGGTCAGAGGTCAGAGTGTGCGGTCCGATAATTC
>PWZG01000259.1 GCA_003567575.1 PVC group bacterium
CGGATGTTATTCTGCTGGGGAACAAATTCTAATACTGCTTCTCGTACTCTCCTTTGCCGAGCCGTTTAAGCTTGTGGAATCCGGCGCCGCGGGCTTGATCATCGAAACCGCTTTGCGACCGCCCCACGGCAGGAACGGAAATGCGCCGCGTCACCGGCGCACCGCATTGCGGACATTCGGTTTGCGGCGCATCGGACATGCGTTGCATCATGTCAAACCCGGCGGCGCAATGCGCGCAACACCGTTCTTCATCTCGAGCTTCGTATTCATAAATCGGCATGATATCATCCCCTTTAGTAAACCTCGTTATCTGAAAAATATGACCGAGCCGCCGATGGTTGTTTCGACACATTGCGGATCGGACGCGCTGCTCACGCAGTCGCCGTCGCCGACAGCCCGGACCCGGATCCACCAGAGACCGGATACAAGCCGGTTTACCCGATACGATGTGTCATCGACGAGAATACCCGAAAAACGCGGATGCAACGTCGCCGCGCCGCCATCACCCTGCAACAAGACGTCATCAATACGCATCGCTGTACTGCCGCTTTTAACCCAGCGCAAACTCAGCTCTTGCGCCTCTGCCGCCGCAATCGGCAAGGCAATATCCTCAATCAGGTACCAACCGGTTACGGCATCCGCCGCGGGCATACCGGACAGCGGAAGCGAATGCCAGGCGGCGCCGCCGTCGTCCGACCACGCCACCGTGAACACCGCATTGCGATTCGCCGATTCCTTGCGGTACGCAAAGCTCAGGCGTAAATCGGTAAAGAGTCGCGGATCAATGCCGCCAATACAGAATCCGTATTCGCCTTCCGTCCCGGTAAACCAGACGTTGGCGCCGCCGGACGCCGGATTGCCGGCGGCATCGGTGTAGCCGGATGAAGTCCTGGTTAAGCGTACGTCGGCGGCAGCGGCGGCGCCGCCACTGCAATAAACATAAAAGCCGCTGTTGTCGAAACCGCCGGCACTATCGTGAGATCCAATGGTTGTGGTTGCCTCAACTTCACCCATCGTCTCGCGAAATACCGTTGCCGTCCCGCCGGCATGAAACCGGTTGTCGGACGCCACATCAAATAAATAGCCGGCAGCTCCCGCCAGCGGCTGCCAGGTTGCCGTAAATCCACCGCAGTGACGGTTAGTTACCACATGCAATAACGGTGCGTTAGTGAAACAAGCTGCGCTGAATGACCGCACCGCGCCATATCCGACGCCAACATCGTTTTCCGCAAATGCGCGCACATAATATTGCCGGCCGGCCGTTAAACCGCTCAGTTCCGCCGTAAACGCACCAGTACCCGTGCCTGCCGTAACAACATTGTCGTTGGTAGTGGGATTCGGCATCACGCTCCAAACGACCCCCCGCACCGTCACCGGACTGCCGCGGTCGTCAAGCACCTCGCCGGCGCCTTGCGCCGCGGCCGGGGTAATCCCCGTAATCGGCGCCGTCGTCACAAGCGGCGTACCGTCGCAGAAATGGGTCAGAACAATGTCATCGATGTTGATCCGTCGCTCATTGGTGCCTTCGCAGTCAGTACGCAAACGAACACGTACGTCGCCCGCAACATTGACTTCGGCAGTCCACTCCGTCAGCGATACCGGAAAATTGGTAATGCACAAGCCCGCCTGCCGCCACTCGTTGCCGCCATCCGTACTGTATTCGACATAAAGATTCGGTTGCCCTGTTTCATCGCTGTAACGCGCATACAACAAAGAAATCGTACCAATGCCGCCGGCTTTATCCTGCTGCATCTCGGCAACCCCGGGCGTCTCGCCGCTACGCCTTATACGTAAGGCGCGTTCACCATTCTTTTTGTCCGCAACCAACGTTCCAATCAATGCCTCGGTCAGCCGCCATTCCAAGCCGCTAAGCGTTACATCGCCGGCGGCATACCCGGTTTTGGTTTCGGTTTCTCCTTCAAAATCGACGACGTACGCCGCCATACCGTGCGACGTAACCCATGCCCACGTCACACAGGCAAACAATAAACGCCGACCCGTCATGCGGGTGGATCGCAACAGACAACCGGAAACATCACGCCGGAATTCAAGGTCGGCACGGCGCGATGGAAAAACAGCTTTGATGCATGTCACCACGATGTGCTCCCCACGTGATCGATAAAGGCACTAATCCTGCTGCGCGGCAATCATGGGATGCGCGTCTTTGGCGATCAGTTCGACCCCGTTGATGAAGGGGTAACGTTGCGAGCCTTTGGCCTTTGTCAGCGTAATTGTCATGGCGCCGGCTTGCGCCTGCACTGAAAAGGTTTTGACCATGCCGTGCAACGCAGCGCCTGTTTCCGCCATGATATCGACACCGTGTAACACCGGCACCCCATTAATCATCACGTCGAATACGCGCTCGCCGCGAGTAACGCGGGCATCCAACTCGGCAAAATGAAGTCGCAATGTATAGTTCACCCTGTTTGCGAGCGACACGAGACGGATTTCCTCATGCTCATTGCATTCCTTGCCTGAAGCCAAAACCCAGGCGATACTGTCGCCTACGTTCCGGATAGCCGATGGATGTCGTCTATGCGTGCCGTCACGATCATGCCATACCAGGCTTGTGCCGGAATCAATACGCCGTCCCGGAGCTCCGAAATTGACGCCGTATCCGGCCGGATCCGGCGGAGCCGCGCTGTGCCCGGTCCACGCCTCGATGCTGGTATCATCCGGCATGTGAATCATGGCCAGCGAGGTTTGGATCGCATAACTGCAGGTACAGGAACGCGTGTAGTCCAGCGCGTTAACCACGCCGTCGGCGGCCAGCATGTTGGCGGTGCAACCGGAACGGAAACCGCTGAAATTACCGGTGCCGCTATCGTGTTCCAGATCTAAATAGCCGGCGTATCCCGTGCGATAGAGCAGAAGATTCTCGCTGGCATTCAAGGTGTTGCAACCGTAGGCGCGGCTATAGTTCCAGATACTTTCATCGCTGCTTGCCCCGCGCAACCAAGGTTCACCCGTCAGTAACGATAACGCCTCGCCCGGACGTCCGGGAATCAACATATCGTCCCGAACCGTTGCCGGCATGGTAAAACGGCCGCCTTCCCACATTATTTCGCCGTCGCTGCCACGGCGTGCGGTAATCTGGCGCGGTTCGTCATCGAGTGGGCGGCGCATATCCTGACTGCCGCCTTCGATCAAGACATCGTGCGCTTCGCTGTAGAGCAAGAACGTGCCGAAGACGTTGCTGTCCGTCGACCAACGTTTCTCGCCGGTATCAATATCCAGCGCATAAATCACGGATGCCTCTTCAGGCGCACGACCCCGGCGCGCCTGGTGTTCAACGCCTTTTTCCGACAGTCCGTCGATGACATACAACGTATCCCCGGAGCTGACGATTGCTTGATGGCGAAAACCTATCGCCGCCTCGCGCTGCCAGCGCAGCTCGCCACTGGAACGGTCCAGTACCGCCAACCGCTTGCTCGACGTTCCGCTGTAACTGTTCAAACCGCCCAAGGGCTGGTCCTCGAACAGGTGCGGCTCGGTGGTCGTAACCAGGTGTTCCCCGGCAACGCTAATGTGGCCCCAGTCCGGGGCGTTTTCGTCGTCATACAACGCCGCCACCGATTTGCCGGGTAACTCGAAAACGGCCAGCGTTTCGCCGGTTTGCGAATCCAGACGGTGAATACTGCCTCGATAGCGAAGGTAAATACTGTCCGGTAACGAGACGAAGGGGCTGCCGATATAGGTGGCGCCGGGAATATTGCTCATATACACCGATTTTCCCGCCGCCCATTCTTCTTCCAATTCAAGGTTTGTGAAGGCATGTCCTATGCCCGGGAACGATTTGTCCCAGAGCTGGCGCCCGGTATACACGCAGCGCGCGGCAATGTTTTCTACGCCAAGATATATCTGGCGTCCCGCCGCAACCTGCGGCCGCGGACCGCCGGCATGGCGAGGAAGAATATTGTCGTGATTCGGGCCGCCAAACCACAGCACACCCAACGGCAACCGTACGCGCGACTCCCGCGACATCAAAGTATTGGCGGAATCATGGTACTGGTGCGTCCATTGGCCGGCGCCGCTGAGGGGACCAGCCCGCGTTGCAAACAGATGGTCACCCGCCAGGTCCACCGTCACCTGATCGACCGCGACGCCCGCGGCGGCGGTCTGAACGGATTCCCGGTCGCGGGATGCTACGCCCAGCCAGGCCGTGCCGCCATAGGGGCGCAACCATTCCAGAATATTTTCCATGGCGGCGGGTTCCAGCGTACGCGCCCGCGGCCATAACCGTAACGCCGTACGCATGCGGTTCCAGAGGGTCTCATGACCATAGAGACCGGCTGCACCCATCTCTTCGCTGACAATCAGGCTGAACAGGTACGGTTGCACGGTAAACGTTGCCGGATCGGTTTCAATCACCGCCGCACGTCTTCCATACAAACCGCCGGCAACAAGTTCGTTACGCAAATTTCGCACGGTTGCGGCATCGGATTCCACCACGACCACATGCAGCTCGCTGCGATTCAACAGTTCCCGCAACAGATCGCCCGAACCCGCTCCCAGTATCAGCGCATAACCATCGTCATCGTCGATCTGCGTCAACAGCCGGTCGGCAACGCCGAGCCAGGCGTCCGATCGCACCGGCAAAGGTTCGGGACGATAGACATGCCGTTCGGGCGTCGTTTCTTCCGGACCGAAACAATATAATGTCCCGTCTTCCGTGGTCACGAACAATCGGTCGTGCGCAGCCAGTTGATAAAAAACGACGCCGTCGATTTGATCCGCGACTGACGCCACCCGATTGGTCAGCATTTCATCATACACAAACCCCATGCCGTCCGCGTGAACGGCGTAGTTCCCCGCGCCTTTGGACGGCCGGAATTCGGCTTCGATGAATTCCCCGGTGTGACGGTTGAAATACGCGGGCGGCGTACGGCCGCCGGCGACGATTAATTGGTTGCCGGAAACGGCAAGATATCCTTGCGGCGCCAAGCCGCCGTAACCGGAAGCGCCACCATGCGGAAGATCGACATAATCCGAACTGGTCGTGTCGTTGACCCAGACCACCTCGCCATTGACGGCATCAAGCGCATAAATGAAAATACCGTGCATGGGCCAGATTCCCGCCGTGAAATATACCTTGCCATCGTCAACCAGGGGCGCGCCTCGTGCCGCCCAGAAGTTGATCACCCGTTCATTTCCCAGCAGCCGATGATCCGACGGCCCGCCTCTGAACTTCCATTTCAGGTTCCCGTTGCGCGCATCCAGACAATATAAATGACCGTCATCGGAAACAAAATACACCCGCCCGTTCCAAGCCGCGGGGGCCAGACGCACGGGACCGTCGCTATAAAAACGCCATGCTTCGGAACCGTCATTGATGCGATATGCCGTGACGCTGTCCGTCACACTGGATGGCACGAAAATCAGGCCGCCCATGACCACGGGCGTATACGAGACGTCGAACTCCAGTTTCCCTTGATCGTCCCACTGATGGGGCCAGGCACGTTTCGGTTCGGGTAACTCGCGAATCCATTGCAAATGCAAATCCTGCGCCAGCGCAAACGGTGTCGTTGCGCTTCTGAGCGAATTGTACTGCCATGTCGGCCAATCCCGCATGGCATCAGGCAATTCGATTGCCGGTGTGTCGCGCAATACTGCGGCGGCCAACCTGCGAACCGTCAAGGGTCCCTCGTCGAACGCCTCAAGCAGCACGGCATGCGCGGCGGCATCGCCGATATGGCGCAGCGTTTCCACGGCCGCCGCAAGCGCGCTTTCATCAGGCGACCGCGGCAGAATCCGTGAGATCAAAGCTACCGCATCGGCGGCGGGTTGAGCTTTCAGGATATCGACAAATTCACCCGCTTCGTGCAATCGCGCCACGCCTTCATTCGCCGCCTTCGCCAGGGTATCATCCTCTGAATAAAGTTTGTCGACCAACAACGTCAAGGCGTACATGTCGTCCGCCCGTTCGCGCAATGCGTTGACGCTGCCCAACTGAAGATGGGTATCGGGAGTATGAAGCAAAACCTTGCCCAGCAGGTCAATTGCCTCGGTATCGTCATAATCCGTCAACAATGCGGGGAATTTATTGTCTGCCAACATCCGGCGCAATCCCTGGTTTGCCGCTTCAAAAAGCGGTTCATCCCCGGTCACCAACAGATCGATCAGGGCGCCCATGGCGTTTGCATCGCCCACGATACTTAAAGCCCAGATCCTTTCCAGTTGCTCGCGACGGCGTTCGCTGGTTGCTATACCATGGATCAAGGCGCTTGAATCCGGGGCGCCGAGCGACATGAAGTATTCGGCTCTGAGCCGGGATAACCGGCCGGCGTCGATAATCCGACGCATATCGCCTTCATACGCTTCGATCCATTCCGCATCCGGCCGATGGCGCACATCCGAAAGCAACGCAATCCTGTCCTCGGACAGTGCACCTTCGAAAATACGGACATCGTCAAGCAACCCGATGAAGCTATCCCTGCCGCGTTGGACGAAATTCAGTTGGGCATGGCTCAGGTTACGTGTCCATTCCAGGACATCCGCGGTCGCAACCTGTTTGCTGTTGATGTACAGAGTTGCCTTGCCGGAATCGACGCTGAGAACAATGTGTTCCCACTCGCCGGGATTGTCACGCAGCCCCTTTAATTGGGTTAAATCCGCTTCATACTGTTTATCTTCAGGGACAATAAAACTGACGGGGCGGAACATTCCCGCGCCTCCCGCACTGGCATGGGTGCGGACCACCAGCAGGTTCTCTTCGCCGGCGCGCAGATGCTCGGGTTGTATCGTCACGGAAAACGGTTTATCCCAGAGATCGCCAATGCCAAGTCCGGTGGAGGCCGTCGTTTGTTCGCCCACCAGTGTGCCGTTTACGTACACCCAGGCCTGTTCATCCACGCTGCCGAAATGAAGTTCATGCGCCATATCGGCCATGTCTTCAGGAACATAGAACCGGTTCTTGTACCAACCGTACCCGTGAACGCGACCGACATGCGTTTCGTGCCAGAATGCCGGTACCTGAATCGGATCCCAACCCATTGCGCCGGGATGTTTGTTCCATTCACTCGCAATACCGAGTTCATCGGGATCCATGCGGAAATACCAAACCGTTCCCAATCCCAGCAGTTGACGACGCAACGTCAGTACGTCCGATAACGCAAACTGGTCGGGAATATTTCTCCTGGATCGCTGGTCCCTGATCCAGAAGGCTAGTGTCCATGATTCCGGCAGCGAAACCGGTCTGATCGTGCCGACAGCGGAAAGATTCTGCAACCGGATCGAACCAGCCATGGCGCCATGCATCCCGTCGGGCACTCGTTCCGGAAACGGTCGCCGGAAATCATCCCGCTGTAATTGCGCCGCATTATCCTTCCCTGACGCATCCGCTTCCCACATGCCTTCATCGGAATCAAACCGCCAATGCAACAACATATCACCGGCAAAAACAAAGGCCATCATAGCCAACCATAGACTGACAGCAGTCACTACAACACAAGAATTGCTTTCGCTTTTATACATGCTTATTTCCCTTTTACGGATAACGACCTGGGTCGTTACCTTACAAATTGTTTTACGTCGCAAACGGCGTTTTTGACCACCTTAATCCGGCGCAACACCGGTCCAACGGCAACAATAGTATCAAAAACGCCCTTTAACGGCAAGCAAGTGAAGCAAATAACGGATAACGAGTATCGTAATCCGTTCTATGCTTTTTTCTTTCGCTTTTCAGTATTTTCCCATAAGCTTGCATTCGAGCCCGGCATTGGGCATGCTGCCCGCCGGAATCGCTGGTACCGTAAATCGAATCTTAAGTGGAGCGAACAATGGTGATTGGAACTGTTCACGCGGTATAACCAGCCTCGGTTCAAGAAAATGAAGATCCCGATTCTAGATATCGTTGACGACGTAGTGATTGAAAGCTCGCTTGCGGCCTGCTCGCTTGCGGCGAAGTTAGCGGCGGCAGGACGAAACGTCATCCTGGCCGGAAGCGCTCTCTCGCCCGGCCGTGAAGTAGCCGTTGCCTGCCGCGCATGGCATGAAGACACCGGAGATGTACCGGCTGAAAAGGGATGGCGTAACATACTGCAACCGGCCTTGGACACCACGGAAACAGCGGGGAAACGTCTGATCGATTTGACCAGCTTCACCCTTGGTCTGGAAAACCGGTTGCTGGACGCAGGCGTCCGCCTGTTGCACGGCCAATCGCCTGCCGGACTGATCATGGACCGACACGGTACCGTGCATGGCGTCATACTCGGTGGTAACGCAGGCCTGTTCGGCGTATTGGCCGAACGCGTTATCGACGCTTCGGACACGGCCACGCTCTCAAGAATCGCCATAAGATCCGTCCTCCCGCCGGGGTCACAGACTGAATCCGTCTCCTGGATTAACTACGCCGACGAAATACCGGAAGGGTACAACGGCGACAGACTCGCTCCCGGCATCGAAGTGTCCCGGTATGGTCCCTGGCTACAATGGACGCTTTCCCTGCCCGTTGACAAGACGCATCCTGAATGGATGCTCAACCTGTCAACCACGGTACGAAGGAAAGTGATCCAAGCAATGAAAAGCATGCACAGCCTACCGGACAACGCCGCGATCCGGCTGGTTCGCGGAGGCGATGCCCTGCTGCTGCGCGGGACCTGGCGGCCCTCGCCGACGGCGGAACTGCCACGGGGGTTGTTCCAACCGTCGGCCCTGTCAATGGATATCGAGTTTTTGGAATGCAACGGAATGACGGCCGTATGGAATCGCGGCATCGAAATAGCCAACCATCTGGCATCGCGGACAAACCGTGAAACCCATCGCCCCGATAATGCGGAACTTGTGGCACGAACCTCGCCGCCCGGATCGGTTCCCTGCCCGACTGAACCGGCATGGGGTTGCAGCGATCCCGCCGGTGAATGCGCGCGACATGGCTTTGTTTCATGGGATGGCGCCGTCTGTGCAGTGACGGAGTCCGATGTGATTGTTGCCGGCGGCGGTACCAGCGGAATTCCGGCGGCAACCGAGGCGGCAAGACAAGGACGCCGGGTACGCATGCTGGATCCTTTCGCCGATGCGGGTGGAACACAAACCCTCGGTGGTGTTGCCTCTTACTGGTACGGCCGAAAGACCGATTACGTCGCCAAACACGACAAGGAAATCGATGGCTTGCGTAAAAGTTACGGTTTATCCCTGGCATTGGCAAAATTCGCGATGGTAGCGGATTCCGGCGTACACCTGCATCTGCCCTCAAGGATCGTCGGTGTCGGCTATGCGAACGCCAAGATCGAAGCGGTTCTCGCCGTTGGAACCACGGGATTAATGCTGCATCGGGGGCGAAACTTCATTGATGCGACCGGCGCCGGCGATCTGGCTGCTTGGACCGACCATCCCTATGCGTATGGCAGCGGCAGGGATGAAGCAACCCTATGGTATTCGTTCGGGAAATTCATCGGCGCCCGCGAGAATGCCAGTCGCGAATATGAGTCCGTGGTCGATCTGCGCAACCCGTACGATCTTACCCGCGCGGTCATCGCATCACGGCGTCGCGACGGTATTTACGGACGCGGCGATATGCCATGCTTTTATTGTGCGCCGCGCGAAAGCCGCCATGTTCTGGGCAGAACCACGGTATGCTATGATGACATTCTGCTGAATCGGCGTCCGCCGGATACCGTGATGGTGTGCCGCTCGAATTTCGACATAAAGGGGATATGTCATGATCCGCTTGCACTGGCGGGATTTGTCGAACCGGATTTCCATCGTAATTACGAATGCGCCATCCCGTGGCGCGCCCTGTTGCCGCGCGATCTCGACAACGTTATCATCGTCGGGAAAGCCTACAGCATCGCGCCGGCGGCATTCGCTCTGGCGCGGATGCAACGCGACTTGATCGCTATGGGTGCGCTTGCCGGACTGGCCGCCGCCACCGCCACCGCCGCGGACACCGATGTCGCATCAATTTCCGTCGATGCCTTGCAACGCACGGCGATTGCCAAGGGTCTGCTGCAAAACAGCGATATGATTCCGCCGCCACAACCCGAGACGGGCATATTGTTGGCGGCGCTGGACGCGGGTAATCTTGATCTGTCAGGACAGATGCAATTGATCGCAACGGCAAAAACCATTATTCCGGAACTGCGACAACGCATGGAAACGGCAACGACAGAAGCGATCTCCCTGTTGGCCGCGCGTATTCTCTGGCAGGCAACTCAGGATCCCGCGGCAGGCCGGCGTATGATCGCGGCATTGGACCGGGTCCTGGCCTCGAATGTTCTGCCATCTGTCGATGGCGACGAGGGACGCCACAAAAATCCCGATCATGGATGGGCGCCCTGGCCGTGTTATCTCATTCACGGATTGTCTTACGCCGGATACCGGCCGCTTCTTCCACGCCTTGCGGAGTTCGCCGGACGCATGCCGTTGCGACTGGAAATGACGGATCGACACTTTCATTACGTGTTTGCCGTCGCGTGCGCCGCGGAACGTTTTGCCGACCCGCAACTTGCCCCGATCCTGAAACAATTACTGAGTCTGGACTGGCTCCGTGACAAGGTCCTAACGGAAGACCGGGATCCACGATTAACACGCGACACTATCCAGGAACGTTTCGCATATCTCACCCTTTGTCTTGCGCGCGCCGGCTTCGCTTGCGGGTTGCCGGATGCAACCACGATACAAGACCATTTCCGCCGCGATCAACGACGCTGGCTGGCGCGCAGCGCCGGAGGATCTCCCGAACGTGCGTCCGGGACGTCCGTACGGACCCTCGCAAACCTGCCGTGACACCTGTTCCCTCAGATAACCGGTGTCGTTTGTCGATGGGGTTTGTTGTGGTTCTCAGTAGCGCGGGGCGTCCCGGACCGCGCAGGGATCAATGCACACATGGCGACGACAAACAAAAAATGAAAACCGGGGTTGACGTATCGTCGCAGCGTGATAAAGTTTCAATTGGAGCGACGTGATGAATGCGCTGAATTCACTCTCGGTCGCTTTGGTCGAATTGGCATCCGGATCAAAGCCAAGAGAGTAAGTGTAATAGAGTAAGTGTAAGAGAGTAAGCGTGGGGACGAACATTTCTCCCTGTCCGGCAAGATTGGCGCGAGACGTACGGAAAAGAAGAAGGAGGATCGGTCCATGAAAACTTATGGCAGCATACTAAAACGGTGGTTGGTTGTTGCGGCGATTAC
>PWZG01000576.1 GCA_003567575.1 PVC group bacterium
CCTTACTCGACCCGCTTAACCGTCTTTCAGAGTGGCACAATAGCCAATGGAGGCTCTTGCAAAACCTCCCTTTCATGCGCTCGGGACGCCTGCCTGTCGCGTTCGCGACGCAGACAGGGAGCCCGACCCTCCAGAAAACCGCGAAACACGTTTTTCTTTCAAATGGAGGGACGACCTCCGTGTCGTCCGCGGGAGGTTTTGCAAGAGCCTCAATGGATAATCCCCCCACAAACCCGGAAGCGCCATCATATAGGCGACACCGGTTCAAGGCTGATTCGCGTCGATCTCCGACGCGTCCGTGACTAACCGTGCGCCATCGGTCAGCCTGATCACGTCAATCGTGTCGGCTTTCCGCAAACGCGTTTCGACGTCAGTATCAGTCTGCAATATATAGAGCGCAACATGGTTGGGCATCCCGAATAATCTGCGAATGGTGCCGACGGTTGCTTCGGGTTCATGCCAGAACATGAACTTATCATCGACATACGCCCGATATAATACGCGGGGCGTTTCCTGCGCTTCGTCAAGGATCGCCGCAGCTTTCTCCCAAAGTTCGGTTTCCCGCGATATTCGCGCCGCAACGGCCTCATGACCGTCGGCCCGCTCGGCGGCGACGGCAAGATGTTTTCCGGCAATCGCCCTGATTTCGGGCGTATAGATTTTTTCGGGCGGCGGTAAATTCCGGTTTTGTTGGAAATACGGCGTTTCAAACATAGCCCGTTCCAATGTTTTGTAGTAAGCGAACATATCTTGCGCTGCCGGACCGAATAATTTCACGCAGGCATCCCGCAGGGCTTCATCGGGATCGATGTGCGGATCCCAGAGGGCGCGTGCCCCGATATAGTACAGGGGCCAACGGAACAGCGACGAGTTATGCTGAGCGTGGTCGGTTTCAATATCGACATGGCGAACGTCATATTGCTTCCAGTATCGGGTATTACGTACGGTGGTTTCCAAGGCGATCCAAGGCAACTCGCGCCATTCCCGGTAGGTCACCCCCGGCATCCAGCGATCATGGATACCCAATTCGACGCCGGTATCGCGCCAGCCATGAAAATGCCGCCGTATCCATACCTGGGTTTTCAAAAAATCAGCCATGTCGGGCGCATCAGGTTCATCCCACGGTTTTGTGCGATTGCTTTCATTGCCAAAAAACGCTAAAACACCAGGTACTGCATCCAATTCCGGGTCAGGCGGTTCGTGCGTCACCCCGCCGGCGGATAGACCAATGGCGAAACGACCTTCATACGCCGGACGTAAACGGTCGGCAATGCTATTGGCAAAATACAACAATTGCGCGCCGGGATTACCGACAGCGCGCGTGTATTCGCTGTCAGGCCACCAATAGGCATCGTCGATGCCGATATCGAAATACTGAAACCCATCATTGCCTCCCAGCCGTTCCTTGAACTGTTCAACCACATGATCGATCACTTCCGGATGACATATATCCGGCTGTCCCGAATAGAACCAATCGGGATGATCTTCCCTTAAACGACGGGGTACCAGCGCATTCAACGTATGACCGTCGCGCGCTAACCGAAGGCCACCCAAACGCCAGGCCCGGCCAAGGGGTTCACCCTCCGCAACCGCATGAATTCGGCGTAAATCGAATGCCGCCTTTTCCTCTATATCAATATCAGGAACACGCAGATGATCCCATTGGGGAATAACATGCCATTCAGGGTCGGGACCATACCAACCGCACCCCCAGCGTTGCAATAAATCGTATACGGCATAAATCGAGCCTTCGCGTTCACCGCCGTCATTGCCGACCAACGCCAGCGCCCGGCCGCGACGTCGAATCACGTATTGATCGTCTTCCAAACGATTCCGCGGCACGTCAACACCCATTCCCACCGCGATGCCGGTCGCCCCCACCGCCAGCAGGGTTCCATCAGCGGGCGCCTCGTTTTCAGTAACGATCGACAACGTTTGACCGGTCATTTGCTCAATGATATCCCGTAATATTTCAGCCGCTTCCCTCGCGGTCGCGCAAGGCGTATCCGCAATAACAATGGTCGCATCGACCCGATCGCCGCGCACCACGGGCGCCCCACCCCGCAGTCCCGCGCAACCGGATGCCAGCGTCAGAACGGCAAGCGCAACACACAATCGCGACATGATATCAATTTTTCCTAAAGCGGCACTGCCGCAACCAAAGAGCAGCGCCGCCACCCTCACCCCCAGCCCCTCTCCCAAAGGGAGATGGGAGCAAAGATGCGATGCATTTGCGTCGCGTCTTATGACGAAACAATCTAATCCGAAGCGCATGTAATGCCTGCCTCCTTTAAACAATCATAAATTCCCGATAGCGCGGCGTCCAGTATGAGATAATCAGGTCGGCGCCGGCACGACGGATTGCCGTCAGCGATTCACGTATCATGTCATGCAAATCGCCGATACCGCGTTCCGCGGCAGCTATTTGCATCGAGTATTCACCGCTGACCTGATACGCGGCTATAGGCAGATCGGTCCGCTCGCGTAGTCGGGCAATCACGTCCAAATACCAAAGCGCCGGTTTGACCATCAGAATATCGGCGCCTTCGGCTTCGTCCATCTCCGATTCGCGTAATGCGCCGCGGATATCGCCATACGACGCTTGATACCCCCTGCGATCGCCATGCTCCGGCACCGACTGTCCGGCATCACGGAAGGGGCCGTAAAGTGATGAAGCGAATTTTGTCGAGTAACTCATGAGCAATACATCCTGAAACCCTTCAGCTTCAAGTGCGCGGCGAAGCGTGAGCACCTGGCCGTCCATCATGGCGCTGGGCGCCACGACATCGGCGCCGGCAGCCGCGTGCGAAACGGCTACTTTGGCCAGAGCATCGCAAGCGGCATCATTGTCGACTTGCCCGTCGCGCCGCAAGGGACCGCAGTGCCCGTGACGAGTATAAGCGCATAGACAAACATCGGAAAACACCACCAGGTCGGGATACGTTGTCTTGATCGCTTTAATCGCGCGTTGCACCGGTGCGCCGTCACGCCAAGCCTCGGAGCCGGCGCCGCTTTTACGCGATACATCAGCCACGCCAAACAGCAAAACAGCGCCGATACCGTCGCGCACCGGTTGCTCCAGATCCTTTAGCAGCGTATCGACACTGTAACGAAACTGTCCGGGCAAGGCGTCGATCGGCTCCCTGATGTTGCGACCGGAACGGACGAAAACGGGCCAGATACATTTCCCGGGACCCGGCATCGGATCGTCAAACAGTCGGCGACGCGATGCCGTCACACGCATGCGTCGCATCCGCATATCGGGAAAAATGGATTTTGGCATGAATTATGTTCCTTTATTTTGATAAAAATTCTCGTCTTTCAAATCATCCTCCAACATTACGGCCGCCAGCATTGCCATACCGTCTCCGACGGTGGCCTTCAGCGGCAAACGCGCGACATGGATACCATGCGAGGTCAGCGCCGCCAATGTGGGTTGTCCGATGGCCATAACCGTTTTATCCGCCAGATCATACGGTATCGACCGTGACATAAAGGCCGTGACGGCTGAGGCGCTGGCGAAAAAGACGGCATCGAATGGCGGGATATTTTCCGGAGGCGATCCAGGTTTAGCAACTTCAACACCCGACGCGGCGTCGTCTGTTCCGGATACGGCGGCTGACGCGAACTGCATTGAAACGTGGTTGTAAAGCACCGTGTCGCGAACCTTGAATCCGGCGGCTGTCAGCGCCTGTGCCAGATCGGGGCCGGCCTGTCGGGAGCGCAGCCGCAATACGGCGGCGCCGGCGGCAAGGTGTTGCCGGGCCATATTCACCACGCCCTTCGTACCGTAATGGCGGTCCGGCACGATATCGGGCGTAATGCCGTAATGCTTGAATGTGGCGGCGGTACCGCTGCCGGAAACCAGAATACGTGGCAGCGCGCGCAGATCGATGCCGGCGGCCGGCAACTGTTGCATCAACATCCGCACTGACGATGGCGAGGTAACCACCAGCCAATCGTAATCGCGCATCGCTTGCAACACGTGTAGACAGCCCGGATCGCGAACCATGCGCAGCAGAGGCAACGGGAGCGGAATACCATCCAGATCACGAACGGCATCCATCGCTTTCGGGATCAACGTTACACTACATGGCAACAAGACACGCCGTCCGCTCAACGCGCCCCATCGTGGATACGGTGTCCGTGCCGCAGGAGATCCGATCAGGATCAATCCGGGACGGGAATAGTCGCCGGCTGACGATTGCCGATGTCGCGATGCACTGATTTTACCGGCTATATCGGTCAGCGTCCCGCGAATCACGGTTTCTTCGAGAGAACCGGCATCGAACACCACCGCCGCCGGCGTTGCCGTATCCATTCCTTCCGCGCGCAGTTGCCGCACAATTTCCGGCAAGACACCGATGCCCATGAAAAACGCTATCGGCAATGCAGCGCGTGCTTCGGCTTGGACCGACCCAGCCGCGCCGTCATGCCGGCGCGGCGTCATAACGGTGAAACCGCGCGCAATACCGCGTTGCGTCAACAATAAACCGGTACCGCTCGTCGCCACATTAAGGCTGCTGACGCCGGGCAAGACGCGATACGGCAATCGCGCGGCATCCAACGACTCGATTTCCTCGGTCAGCCGCCCGAAAAAACCTGGATCTCCGCCCTTGAGCCGCACTACCCGGTATCCGCGGCGGGCGGCAACGATCAGTTGGCCGTTAATCTCGTGCTGGGTCATGCGATGATTGCCGCAGCGCTTGCCGACATCCACCCGCCGCGCATGCGGCGGCAGACGATCAAGCAACACCGTATCGAGCAGGCTATCATAAAAACAGATATCACAACGCGCCATGGCCTCGACGGCGCCCACGGTACAAGTATCGTAAGAGCCGGCGCCGGCGCCGGCGAAAACTACCGGTTTAACGAACAGCGAACGCAACCGCAGCCAAAACTTGTCAGCGGCACGAAAAGTCAACGCCAGTATCCCCTGCCCTGCCGGCGTCGCAAGGGCAGTCGGCGCAATCCAGGCGCTGATCCTGTCCGCCAAATCAAGCCGCATCAAAGCCGCGGCGGCCATGAGCAGAATATCGTAGTCACCCGCATCGAGTTGCCGTAAGCGTTGCTCAATGTTTCCGCGAATCGGTTTCATGACCGCGCCGGGAAACTGTTGCCGGGCATAGGCATCGCGCCGTTCGCTGCTGACGCCGATGACCGGCTTTACAACCGTATCCAAAGTCAATCCACGCCGCAACACCAGGACATCGCGCGGATCTTCACGCCAAGGCAACCAGCATTCGTCCAAGCCGTCGGGCAACGGATCGGGAACATCCTTGGCGCTGTGCAACGCGGCATTGAGACGTCCATCGCGCACCGCATCATCCAGATCGCGCGTAAAAAAATCGGCCGGAACATCCCTTAAATCAGTACGCAGATCCTTATCGCCGGGCGTGGGAAGCGGAACCGTATCGAAACGCAACGCCGGCAACAACGCGGTCATACGATCGAGCGCGAACTGCGTCTGGATTCGCGCCAGCTTACTGGCCCGCGTTCCCACAATCTGCTTGAACGATTGCGAATCCAACTCCGGTAATGTTTCAATAGCGCCGATCATAACCGCTCATATCTTGTAGATTTTGTGGACATACTTCTTCCCCATGACTTGCGCGATCACTGCTGGTCTTCCGGTTCTTCCTCGGCCGGTTTGACTCTGGGCGCGCTGATATTTAAATATGCGAAACCGATCGCAATCAGTGCCGTCAGCCAGCATAGCAACGCATACGGAGCATAGGCCATGACCGGTACGCCGATCGCGGCATAAACAAAGACACCGCTGGTATTCCAGGGAATCAGCGGAGCCGTCAATGTGCCGCCGGCTTCCAGAGTTCGCGTTAGATTTTTCAACTTCAAATTTTGCGCTCGATAACTTTCCTCGAACATTTGGCCCGGCAGAATGACTGCCAGATATTGATTGGCGCTGATCAGATTGACAAAAACCGAAGTCCCCACGACCGTTGTGGTTAAGTTGCCGAGATTATTCAGTAAACGCGACATTTTCAGCACAATACTGTGGAGCATACCCGTATAATTCAAGATTCCGCCCAGCGACAGGGAAATCAGCGCCAGTATGACCACGTTATACATGCTTTCCATACCGCCGCGCGAGAATAACGCATCCATTTCCGCATTCCCGGTATCCATCGCCACTCCGGTATGGATCAGATCGGATAACACCGACAGTTCGCCGCCCTGTAACACAAGATAAGCAATGCCCCCCAGTAAAACGCCGGCGATCAAACTTGGGATGGCCGGTGTTTTTTTCACGATTAACACAATCACTATCAGCGGCGGCAGCGCCAGCCAGGGCGACAGTTTGAAGTGCTCGCGTATCGGATCCGTATAGACGGCTACATCCGCACCGCCACCGTTACCGGCAACTGAAAACCCGATCAACGTGAAGGCGATTAAACAGAGGACCAGGCTGGGAATCGTGGTATACAGCATGTGCTTGATATGATCGAACAAATGAACCCCCAGCACCGAAGGCGTCAGATTGGTGGAATCGGACATGGGTGAGATTTTATCGCCGAAAAAAGCTCCCGAAACCACCGCTCCCGCGGTCATGGCCGGTGGAACGCCAAGACCTTCGCCCACGCCGACCGCGGCCACCCCGATGGTGCCGACCGTCGACCAGGAGCTGCCGGTAATCAAAGCCATGATACTGCAAAACAACAGGATCAGCGGCAGAAACCAGCGCGCCACCAGAACTTCGAGACCGAGCAGCATCAGCGCGGGAACAATTCCGCTGGCGATCCAGACCGCAATCAGCATCCCGATAATCAGCAGGATAATTAACGAAGGAATGGTCCGGCTGATGGAAAGTTTAAAGCCCTCCTTGATCGTCGGCCATGGTACGCCGTGCCAATATGCGCAGAGACCGGCGGTTACACCGCCCAAAAACAACGAAAAATGTGGCTGCGTTTCCAGTATAAACACCGAATAGGCCAGGGTTACACCGGTGATAATCACCGGTATCATGGCCAGCCAGAATGGTGGCGTGGGTATTTCATCGCACTTATGCATTTAGTTTCCGTCCTTCCCTTTACGTTCCGTCAATACTTGCGTGCCGGCCGCAGCAACCGCAAGGCATTGGCAATTACCACCAGCGTGGCGCCGGTATCGGCGACAATGGCCAACCAGAGCGTGGCATACCCGGCAATCGCGAGAGCCAAAAATATGATCTTGATAATGATCGCAAAAGCGATATTGAACTGAATGATACGCAGTGTCCGACGACCGAGATGAATCGTCTCCGCCACTTTCCCGAGGTCATCCTCCATCAAGGCGATATCGGCCGTTTCAATCGCTGTATCCGAACCGGCCGCGCCCATGGCGATACCGATACTGGCGGCAGCCATGGCGGGCGCATCGTTGACTCCGTCGCCCACCATGCCGACATAGCGGTACTCCGCCAGCATGCGGCGGACATGCGCTATTTTATCGCTGGGTAAAAGATCGCCGAGTGCTTCATCGATACCTACTTCGCCGGCAATTTTGTCCACCGTGCGCTGGTTGTCGCCGCTTAACATCGTCACCCGCTTGATCCCCGCCGCATGTACGAATCGAATCGCCGCGGCGGCATGGCTGCGAATTTTGTCGCCAACCGCAATAACGCCGAGAACTTCACCGGGGCAATCGTCGTGGGGTTTATGGCCGACCACCACGACGGATTGTCCCAATTGTTCGATCTCGGCAAGGATACGTTCGGTATCCTCCGAACAAACGGCCAGTTCGTGGGTTAGACGATGGTTACCCACAAAATAATGGTGATCATCCACCACGGCTTCGGCGCCGCTTCCGGGCCGTGAACGGTATTGTTCGCCACGGGAAAACGCAACATCCGTTGCGACGGCATAGTCGACAACGGCACGGGCGACGGGATGATCGGAATGAATATTGATCGCGGCAGCCACATGCACGATTTCCGGCTCGGTCATCCCGTTAACCGAACGGACAGACATCACTTGCGGTCGACCTTCGGTGATCGTGCCGGTTTTGTCGACGGCCAGGGCGCGAAGTTTACCGACGGTCTCCAGCAACGCGCCACCCTTGATGAGCACGCCGCGCCGCGCCATGGCGGTCAGTCCCGAAACCACGGAAACCGGCGTGGAAATCACAAGCGCACAGGGACAGGCAATAACCAGCAACACCAGTGCCCGGTAAAACCAGGTCGTCCAGTCGTATCCGCCGACAAGCGGTGGCAATAAGAACACCAGCAAGGCCAGTACCATGACGATCGGCGTATAGTATTTCGCGAATTGATCGACGAACCGCTGCGACGGCGCTTTTTGCTCCTGCGCTTCCTCGACGAGATGAATGATTTTCGCCAGGGTACTGTCCGACGCCGGTTTGGTCACCCGCACATCCAGCGAGCCTTCGCCATTGATGGCGCCGGCAAAGACTCGGTCTCCGACCGATTTTTCAACCGGCATCGATTCGCCGGTGATCGGCGCCTGGTTGACGGATGAAGCGCCCACCATGATGTCCCCGTCCAACGGTACGCGAACGCCGCTTTTGACCATTATTATTTCGCCTACAGCGACGTCGGCAACCGGTACTTCCTGAAAAACGCCGCCCCGTCTGACGAGCGCGGTTTCAGGCGCAAGCGCCATCAGCGATCGGATGGCATGTCGGGCGCGGTTCACACTGAAGGCCTCAAGCAATTCGGCTAGCCCGAACAAAAAAACCACCATCGCGGCTTCAGACCATTCTCCGATCAAGGCGGCGCCCAGCACCGCGACAGTCATCAGCAGATTCATGTCGGGCGCAAGACGCCGCGCGGCGCGTACGGCCTTGGGGAAAATAAACCAGCCGCCGGCTATAATGGCGCCGAGATACAACCCAACTCGCATGGCGTCCGACCCGATCGCCGTCCACTGCGTCAGCAAACCAGTCAAGACCAGGACGCCGGATGCGCTCACCGCGACAAGCCGGCGTTTCCGGGCAATGCCGGTAACCGGCTCGCCACATGCATCGTCTCCGCAGCAAACCGTAGGGTCGTTTTTTTTTCGTTGGACCATGCTAAACAGCTTCAGATTGCAACTGTTCAGGTAGCCCCGCGATTGGCCTGTTTTGGGCGAAAGTTGTCAGGCATTCCTGTCTGACACGACTTGCTTCCTTGGTAAGTCAGCCAAGAATGACTGACTTACCGGGGCTACCTGAACAGTTACTTCAGATTAGTATCTGAACCGTGTTACAACACCAACTCAATGATCATGATGATCATGATCATGTGCCGCGGGATCGGGTGCATGATCCGGATCCGCATGGATTTCTTTCAATTTCTCCATATATTTCTCCGGTTCGGCTTCAAACGCCGTCACACACCCCGCGCAGCAGAAGTATACCCGTTTACCGTCGTGATCGGCATAAATATTTTTGTCGATCGGCATGCCATCCATGACCGGGCATAAGCGTTGATTCTCAATGGCGTCTTCAACGGTCGCAACGTCCGCTTGGACAACTTCGTCCACCGGTTCCAGATCGGCAACTGGTTCCCGACCGCCGTTGCAGCCCGCCAGAACAATCACGAATCCCGCGCCCATCGCCAATCCCGCACTTGTGAGTACTCCCTTTTTCATAAGCTTCCTCCTTTTTTGTGGCTTATTTGTCATTAACGGTTAGTATATAATACCTTATGGATATCATCAAGGAATTACTTATGATTAATGGTGACGGTGCGGATCTTCTTCCACCGCCGCCGCCGGTTCCGGATCGAACGCTGGTTCGGTATCGTGCGTCAGCGTGAGCGCGGCGGCCGCTACAACGATAAGAACGAACACGATCACG
The DNA here is from genome assembly GCA_003567575.1 of PVC group bacterium. Lineage (GTDB taxonomy): Bacteria > Verrucomicrobiota > Kiritimatiellia > CAIKKV01 > PXCX01 > PXCX01. The sequence goes on from PWZG01000576.1 coordinate 9,796, forward strand.
ACAAGATCGAAACGTCGTCGAGAGGCATCGGACATCCTTCGTTCCTTCATGGCGCAGGCGAGCACCGGAACCGTGAACCAGGTCACGATGGCCAGGGTCATGCCGCCAACGACGGGCAGGGTCATGGGCATCAGCAGGTCCGAACCGCGACCGGTGGACGTCAGAACCGGCAGAAGCGCCAGCAGCGTAGTGGCCGAGGTCATCAGGCAGGGCCGGATACGGCGTAAGCCGGCCTCGATGACGCTGGCGCGGATTTCGTCGCGGGTTTGCGGCTTGTCCGCTTCAAAGCGCTGACCGATATAGGTGGCCATCACCACGCCATCGTCCACGGCAATACCGAACAGTGCCAGGAAGCCGACCCAGACGGCCACGCTGAGATTGATCGCGTAAAGATTGAACAGATCGCGCATATTGACGCCGAAAACGGAAAAATCGATAAACCAGTCCTGTCCGTAAAGGTACAGCATCACAAAACCGCCGGACCAGGCGACGGCGATACCGCTGAAAACCACCAGCGTCGTCCCAACCGTTTTGAACTGGAAGTACAAGATCAGAAAAATGATGCCGAGTGCCAGGGGCAACACCACCCGCAAGGTCGCCATGGCGCGGAGTTGGTGCTCGTAGGATCCGGCAAACCGCCAGCTCACGCCGGGCGGCACCACCAGCTCGCCCCGATCGATCATCGCGGCCAGGTAATCCTGGGCGCCCTCCACCACATCCACTTCGGCCATGCCGGCCGCGCCGCCAAACGTGATGTAGGCGGTTAAAAAGGTGTCCTCGCCACGGATCATCTGCGGACCGCGTTCGTAGCGCACTTCCGCGACATCGCCCAAAGGGATTTGCGTGCCGTCCATCGCGGCCACCAGCACCCGTTCGAGGGACTCGATATCGCCCCTTAATTCCCGCGGGTAGCGCACGCGCACCGGGTAGCGTTCGCGGCCTTCGACCGTCGTGGTCACCGTCATGCCGCCGACCGCCGCGCCGATCGTCCGCTGTACATCCATGATATTCAGTCCGTACCGCGATATGGCTTCGCGATCAATCGCGATTTCGAGGTAGGGTTTGCCGACCACACGGTCGGCATTCACTGTATCGGCGCGGATACCCGGCGCTTGGCGCATATGGCTTTCGAGTTCGACCGCCATACGATCCAAGGTTTCAAGATCGGGTGCGCGTAACTTGATCCCCATCGGGGCGCGCATACCGGTCTGCAACATCACCAGCCGGGTTTCTATGGGTTGTAATTTCGGCGCCGAGGTCGTGCCTGTCATATGCGCGGCATCGCGGATTTCATC
>PWZG01000109.1 GCA_003567575.1 PVC group bacterium
ATCCAGCATGACATCGTCGATTGATTCCATGGAACAGTTTCCCCTTTCAATGCTAACAGATAAGTGTTCCCAGCGGTTGACCTTCCATCACCGCCCGGATATTGCCGTCTTGAAAAAAATCGAAAACCACGATGGGAATGCGGTTTTCTCGACACAAGGAAAACGCCGTGGCATCCATGATTTTGAGATGGCCATGCAATGCCTTGGCATAGGAAATTTTGTCGTATTTGACCGCCTCCGGATTCTTGAGAGGATCATCGGAATAGACGCCGTCAACCTTGGTGGCCTTAAGCAGGGCATCAGCCCCGATTTCGCTGGCGCGTAGCGCCGCGGCGGTATCGGTTGTAAAATACGGGTTGCCTGTACCGCCGGCAAAAATCATGGTCCGACCTTTTTCCATATGCCTGACTGCCCGTTTCAGAATAAAGGGCTCGGCAATTTCCTTCATTTCAATCGCCGTTTGCACGCGCGTCTCTATACCGGCCTTGACGAACGCATCCTGTAATGCCAGCGCATTAATGACTGTGGCCAGCATTCCCATGAAATCGCCGGTGTTTCGATCGATACCCTGCGAATGTCCCACGTTGCCGCGGTAAATGTTGCCGCCGCCGATTACAATGGCAATCTGCACACCTGTTGTCAGCGCATCCTTGATTCGCCGGGCAAACGTTTGTACCGTTGCCGGATCGATACTTAAACCGTCAGGCGCTTTACGCAGCGCTTCACCGCTGCATTTCAACACGATCCGACGAATGGATTGTCCGCGTATATTGGATTTCATACCAATGCTAGCACCGCCTTACTTGGTGGTTTCAAGAATCGTTGGGCGCTCGTAGCGCCGGCCGGATAAACCGATTTACCCCTTAAAGCAAATCAAGCATACCATATTCGTTTATGATTTCAAACATTTTTTACGCGATCCGTTGGTGGCGGTAACGTTCAGTATGCGCCGCGTGCGAAAAGCACGGCGCTAACCGTGCGTGTCAGAATCCGGAAATCGAGGCCCAGCGTCTGATTGCGCAGATAAAAGATATCCAGCAGGCACATACTGTGAAAATCAAGGTCGCTGCGCCCGACAACCTGCCACAGGCAAGTCAATCCCGGTAATCCGTTATGTCGGTTGTAATGCCATGCTTCGAAATAATGCTCCAGATCGCGTCGCGGCAACGGACGCGGCCCGACCAGCGTCATATCGCCGCGCAAAACGTTAATCAACTGCGGCAGTTCGTCAAGACTGAAGCGGCGCAGAAAGCGGCCGAAGGTTGTCACCCGTGGATCGCGACGGATTTTGAATAGTCCCTGTCCGGATTCATTAAACGTTTCCACCTGTGGTTGATGTTTTTCGGCGTCGTGATACATGGTTCGGAATTTGTACATGCGAAAACGTTTCCGGTTCATACCGATGCGTTCCTGGATAAATAACGCAGGCCCCTTGGAGTTACACCGGATGGCCAGCGCAATTATCAGCATCAAGGGTGCGAGCAAAAGCAGGGCCGCCGCCGACAACAAAAACGAATACGCCCGTTTCAGCGCATAATAACTGCGTGATACCGGCGTGGGCGCGAAATGTATAAATGGGATCCCGAAAAGTCGGTCAGCCCGCAACCCGTTTTGAAAGCCAAGGACATGCAATTCCGGCGACAGGATTTTCAACGGGATTCCAATCGTATCGGTCATCGTCATAAAACGCATAAGCGATTCGATCGATAAGCGCGGTGCGGCAAGAATCAACATTTCCGCACGATGTTCCGCGATTTGATGGCGTATGTCCGCCAAATCGGTGTCGTTGACCGTTTGTTTTTTCAGCCCGACGCGTTTTACCAGGTAAACTCCGTGCGGATTGACCGCGTCGATCCAGTCCGCCAACGGAGGCATCGATTTCGCATCCCCGCTGATAAGCGCCGGGCAGCGGTCAATCCCGGTGTGAACACGCAGCCTGTGCAGGATACGTTCCGCCAGGGTACGGAAGAACACGGTGTACGCCGTATTGAAGGCGACGATAAGCGCGAACATGCTGCGCGGATGGAATTGGTTGCGGCTCAGATAAAAATAAACGAAAAAAAACAGTAATGCGAAGAAATTAGCGCGCGCAATTTCGCCGACCCGGAAACCGCGGGTAAGTAAACGGCGCCCGGCATACAAATCCATGCCCAAGTAGATCAAGAGCAAGCTTATGGTTACCAAGGCAATGATTCGCGGTGCGCTGACGAGGTAAAACACTTCGAAACTCATGCCTTCGTCCGCGGTCTCGAAGCGCGGCACCCGCAGCGCCCAGTTGAGGAACTCGACCATTCTGTCGCCGAATCGGCTATGAAAACGGAAACCGATTGCGCTATAATATGCCGCGATTACCGACATGACATCGGCGATCAGGTTGGCGCACAGGATTATCGGGCTTCTACCGCGGCGTTGCATGAAAAGTATCATAGCGTTTTTTTGAATACGCGCAAAGCAAAAAACCGGCAGGGTTTGGTGCGGCCTTTGGGCGGATCTCAGGTTTTGCGGGGTGTTTGAAAAATCCCTAATCTTTTGCCTTAATCTTTCGCCTTTATCTCTGACAGATAAGGGCAAAAGATTAAGGCGAAAGATTAAGGTGTTTTACATCTTCTCAGGAACAAGTCGGATCGCCACCCGCCACCCGGCACCCCTGTTTTTGCGGATTTGACAACTATCTATTGATTCCGCTTTCAATAAAGCGTATGCTGTCGGGTGTGGTAATTTTTGGAGCTATGAAACCTTCACGAAAACAGGTGCGCGCAAGTGTTGGCGCCGTGTATGCAACGCTCTGGTTGTTTATGGGGTGCCTGCTTGTCGGGGCGGAACAGCCGCACATTGATCGGGAGCCGGTACGCAAACTGGTCTGGATTAGTGTTGACGGGATACGTCCCGATTATCTGGAACGTGCCGACACGCCGTTTTTCGACAGGTTACGGGAAGAAGGCGCCTATTCGATGGCCTTGATACCGTTGTTTCCGACGCTGACATTTCCATCGCATATCACCCAGGCAACCGGGACTGGAGCGGATCGTCATGGCATTACCGGCAATGTTTTTTACGATAACGGCCGTGACCGGACCTATGGGTATGCCAATTTACCCTGGCTGCTGGAGGCGGAACCGATTTGGACGACGGCCACCCGTCAAGCGGTGGTCACGGCGGTATTAGACTGGCCGATGTCGCAGCAGCAGACCGGCCGCAACGCCGCCCGTTATTTCGAATCGCGATTCGACCGCGATTTAACGGATGCGCAGCGCCTCGAAAGAACGCTTGCGATTTGGCGAAATCACGACGAAACGTCGCCGTTACGCCTGCTGATGGGGTGGATTCTCGGTGCTGACGGGACCGGACACCGCTACGGTCCGGATGCGCCTGAGACGGAACGGAGGATGACGGTCACGGATACGTTATTAGCGGAATTCGAGCGTGACATCCTGGCTGTCTGGGAACGACGGCGTGAGCCCGGCGATGAACTTTATTTGCTGATTACGAGCGATCACGGTATGAGTCAAGTGCATACCTTGGTTAATCCGCGCTTATGCGCCGGGTTACCGGCGCGCGGAAGTCCGGTACGCCGCATAAGCAACGGGAACATTACCCACTTTTTCCTGAACCGGATTGAAGATGGCGCGGAACGCGCCGCCAAGCGCGATACTTTACTGGAACGATTACGGAATTACGATTTTATGGACGTTTACGAACGCGATGATCTTCCGGCGTTGTGGCAATACCGGCATTCGCAACGGACCGGCGATATTGTCGCGGTATTGCCGCGCGGTTACACGTTCAGTAACGGCATCAGGAAGGAAACCGTGGCGGCCGCCGCTCACGGGGAACCCCTCGGCATGCACGGTTACTGTCCACATGCCAATCCGGAGATGATTACGGTGGCTTTTTTGCAGCGTTATCCCGATGCGTTGGGCGGTTCTGACTTGGGAACCTTTGCGATGGACCGTTTACACGCTACGGCGGCTTTTATCCTGGGCATTGAACCTTCGCGTGATGCGCATCCCGATCCGATTACCATCCCGGGTGCGGCGAAACGCGACTGAACATGGAATGGTTAAGCTTTACAGTTTTTCCGTTGCGGATTCCAGCAGTCGTGGCAAGCGGCAGGCGCGACAGCCGCTGCGGTCAGGCATGCAGAAGTCGCTGAAGATTTGCAATAAACCCTGGCGGCGGATGGCGCTGCCGGCATGCCATACCGGAGTGCGCATGCTCAGGAATTGATGGCTGGCACGGCGTACGGCGCCGGATTCGTCTTCAGCGGGCAATACATCGAGTAAGGCGCGATGCGGCGATTGCAAGCGCCCTGCGGCGGTCATCCATGGAACAATCACATTCATTAAAACAGCCGCTGCTCGTCCCCGCCCGACGAGCCGTACCGCGCGTGGCGTGCGTTGGGCGGCGTGATGCTGATGATGCGTCCAGAAACCTGAAGGATCATCGATCATCATGGCGTCGAGCCGGGCGCGGACCCAGGCTTTTTCCTTGCCGGCACGCGGCGGCTTCAGTTGGTCGGCTGCCGATTCGTTTGCGGCGAACATAACCGCGGCGGCCATCAAGCGGCGCAACGGATGGTTTACCGGCCGCAACCCGCTTAAACACCAAGTGTTATCCGGTAGAATATGATCGCGCCAACGTTCGCGCTGTTTCCACCAGGCGTCCCATACGGTTCGGAAAAAACGGTGTGCCGGTGTATCCCATGCCGCGGGCAAACGGTGCGGCATCAAACCGGATATGCCAAGTAAAAAAGCGTATCCACGCATGATATCGCCGTCTGCTTCCGCGCGCAGCACCGTCAACGGCGCCGCACGAGCCAGACGCCGAAAGGCATGCCGGTTACGCCGGTATCCCAGGGCCGCCATCCATTCCTCGTACAATGCCTGATCGGGACCCTGTTCCTTGATCAAAGCGGATATACGGTTGGTTTTGTGCTGCAGACGTGCTTCGCCGGCAATTTGCAGAACAGCTTCCGTTCCGGCGGCGCCCAGCGTATCAAAGGCGTGCCGGCAGGGAACGTCCGCGCCGTGTACCGCGTAGGGATAAGCATCCGTATCCACGGCATCGAAGGAAAAATCCGGACGCGCTGCCAGCGCATCGCGCAGGGAAATCTGCACGGTCGTTGTCCGCAAGCGAGTGGCGTCAAGGACGCCGGGATAATAGGTCACATGCGCAATGACATCTCGGTAACGCTCGTCATCCGCATGCCCGTGCCGTGTCCAGTCTGCCGGATATACATGAACTTCGATGTCGCCGGTTACCCGGCGATGGGCTGACCCGATACGCAAGGCGGCGCCCAGAAAATCCGGGCCTTCCTCCAGGTTCCAATGTCCGGGATGTTCGACGCGTACGGCTTCGCCGGTATGGGTTCGTAATAACGGCGGCCGTAACGTCTGGTCATACCAGACCGCCTGCAGATGACGTTCGGTCCATTGCCGGCGGTACGGCACGGTTGCGGGTAAATCGCGCACTTCCGCTGCCGCCGACGGATCGAAACCGCAATACAAGGCGGCGTTCCGGAAAAAATCGCTTGTCGTATAGTTGTTGATCGTGGTCACCGGTAAAAATACAGGTTTCGTCAATGCGACCGTAACATCTGGATGGCGCGCCGTCTTATGGGTTGTAGCGATGAACGCGTTGCCACGCCAAATCACGGCCTCTCGTGAAAACTATGGTTTGCCCCATCTGGGTCTGATATTCGGCTACTACCGACAGCATTACAACCGGGCCGGACGGCGGAGAAGATGCCAGCGACAAATCTTCGCCCATTCGGCGGATACCCGACCGCCCGGAGCTGCTGCCCGTCTGTCCATACCGACTGGCATGATCCTGCTGCTGTCGAAACGCTTCCTGTAAACGAAGCAGTTCGGTCACATCGTCAACCGCGGTTAATTCGACACGAACCGGGCGTTCGGCGTAAAGCATCGCAACCGTGCTGCCCGAGACACTGCGCGTAATGCCGGTCAGCGCACCGGTAATACGCACATTTTGTCGCCGTAATCGTGCGACAGCATCGGCATTGTCATGGACAAACATTCCGGCAATCGTTTCGGCCGTTATACTGTGACACGACCAGACCGCACGCGCGTCGTCGGCGTCGACCAGTACAACGGTGTCGTCTTCGAAACGGTAGCCCAAACCGAAGGTAGTGCAGATCGACCGCAACGCATCGCGCGCGTTCGTATTCGCCAGCGATATTTCCCGGATTAATCTCGGGCTCTGAAAGTCGGCGCCGTATTGCCGCCGGAACGTGGGTTTGCCCGCGTTATCATGGGAAACCGATCCGAGGGGTAAATCTTCGGTTTCGACTTTAAAGCCGATTCCGTGCGGATGAATCACATCGATCAAACCGTTAATTGGGCGAAACGGATCATAAATGGTGAATCGGAATTCGTTGATCCCGATATCGGCCAATCGTTCATAAAGGGGGCCGGCCGTGCGCTGGAATGACGTATCCTGTGATGGTTCAGCAACGGTCGCATGGACGGACTGCATTTTTTCGTAAGCATCGCTTCCCCTGACGGCCGCGATTGTTCGTTCGACCGTCAATGCATCCTCAATCCGGTCCTGTCGCGTTAAATCGCGTTTCAAATTGTCGAGAAAACCGGTATATTGCTGGATCAATGCTTGAAGTCGGTCCGCTTCTTTTTGCTCGACTTCCTGCCGGTGTTGTGCGTGCAATTCCGCCAGCTTCTTTACGTCTTCCGGTAATGGTGTTACGTCGACAATCTTCGAGTCCGGCGTTGCGCGGTAACGATTTTTCTCGCTGCGTATCGCCAGCAACCCGTGCAATTCGCCACGATCGCGAAACACGGCTTCCAACCGTTCGAGTGCTTCAATATAAGCTTTATCGACGGCATCCATTGCCAATGCCTTATCCCGATTGATGGTTTCGAGCTGGACCCGGTACACATCATGGGCGCGCGCCAGTTCCGGGATTTTGTCGAAGGCACGCTCGGCACGCGCAACCGGGAAAATTAAAATCATGGCTACGGGAAACGCAAAAAACCATGAAGCAATGCGAAATTTTGGCGCCAACCCGGCGGATCGAAAGCAATAACGTTCCATGACCTTACCCCAACATGTTGAGTGCCACCCTTTCTTCCCGTACATTCAAAATGTTTACAGGCATAGCTCTTCAGGTATCGATTATACGCCCATGGCTCGATTTAATGCAAGGTTAAAACAGGAACCCCAGAATTGCGGCTAACATTCTGGAATTGACAATTGCCATCCGTTAACATACACTTTTATGCGGTTTAGTTCATGGCGGCGTAGCTCAGTTGGTTAGAGCAGTGGAATCATAATCCACGTGTCCGGGGTTCGAATCCCTGCGCCGCTACCAATCTTTCACGCCGTCATCGCCGTGACGGTCGTATTAAGCAACTGCAAAACCGCGACGGACGACACGGCGATTGTCCCGTTATTAAGGAAACAGCGGTTTTGCAAACGACTCGTATGCACCCCTCCGTGGCCATTGTTCGCTGTGCCGATTACTCGCCGCGGCGGATAACGGCAGCGATTGACGAGCTTATGGATGCCCTTGGCGGCATTCAATCCCTGGTTGTATCCGGCGCTTCGGCATTGATCAAACCGAATTTATTGACCGATGCCCTGCCGGACCAGGCGAAGACCACGCATCCGGAAGTGGTTCGCGCCGTGATTCGCGCCCTGCAAAAAGGCGGGGTAAAGGTTTCGGTTGGCGACAGTCCCGCGAGCGCCGCCAAACTGGATCGGGTGTGGGAGCGCAGTGGATATCAAGCCATGTGCGTCGCCGAAGATGTTGCGATGTGTCGTTTTGAACAACACGCGACGCTGCCGCTGCCATGCGGCAAGAGCGTGTTGCAGGTTGCCGAACCGGTTTTGACCGCCGATTTTGTGGTGAATATACCCAAGGTCAAGACCCATATTTTGACCACATTTACCGGTGCCGTAAAGAATCTTTACGGTGTTCTTCCCGGCTATCAGAAAACCTTGTTGCATCGCGCTTACCCGACCCCGTCGGAATTCGGGCGTTTACCGGCAGCGCTTTATGAGCGTATCCGGCCGGGTTTGAACATTGCGGATGCCATTGTTGCCATGCAGGGTGCCGGACCGTCCGGCGGCGATCCGATTCAACTCGGGTTTCTGGCTGCGTCAACCGATGCCGTCGCGCTCGATACGGCCCTCTGTACGGTGTTGAAGATTGATGTTCGCAGGTTGCCCTGGTGTCGTTATCTTCCAGAGCAATGCGCCGATGCGTTGAATCCCGCCGCGATTAACTATCCGTTGTTGAAGCCGCGCGATGTACAGCCGGCGCGATTTAGTGTTCCCGCCCCGCTCTGGCCGCGATTGATTCCGGGTCCGTTGGTTCGTCGCCTGGGCCGTTTGGCATGGATTCGGCCGCACTTCGATTCGTCCTGTATCCGGTGTGGCCGTTGTGTCAAAGCCTGTTGCAACGATGCATTGCGTTTAACGGCGGACGATCCACGCCCGGTTCTGATTGCCGGCCGTTGTGTAGCCTGTTGTTGTTGTCATGAAGTTTGTCCGGCACGCGCCGTGACGATGCGGCAAAGTCCGCTGTTGCACTGGGCGCGACGCGGGAGGTTGCCATGATAGGCGCGCGGGAACTGCGTTACCGTATGGAGCATGCCCTGTTGTCCGCTTTCGATCGCCTGGTCAACGTCTTGCCGCTCCGGTTAAGCCGGGGATTGGGTTGTTTAGTTGCTGCCGTCAGCCACAGTGCATGTCGTCGTCGCATTCGTGAAGGGCGGCGGCGGGTACGCGAGGTTTTCGGCGACCGCTATGCGCGGCATGACGAAGCGCGGATAATCCGTCATGCCTGGCGCAATCTGGCGCTATCCGGTATTGATACGCTGCGGGCCTCTCGGTTCAGTGACCGTTGGCTTGCGGAGCATACCAATATCGACGAGATTCGCCGGCGCCTGGCGCCGATGACGGCTCATGGTCGCGGCGCGGTTATTGCCTGTGCGCATATGGGTTCATGGGAGATGGCGGCGGTTGCCGGCCGCCGGTTCGGGTTGCCTGTGTTCGCCATAGCGGCGCCGCAGAAGAACCCGTATTTCAATCGATGGATGATCGCTTTGCGTGAACGTTCAGAAGTCGATACCCTGTTGCGCGGGGATTCGAACCTGATCCGCAAGGTGGTACGACGGCTCAAGGCCGGCCAATTCCTGGCTATCCTGCCTGATATCAGGGTTCCCGGCGCCGGCGTAACGATCCCGTTTCTCGGTCGATCCGCCAATATAGGGTCGGGCATGGCGTTATTTGCGCGCATGGCCGGCGTCCCGATCATTCCCTGCCTGACTTATCGGCTCGACAACGGCGACCACCGGTTTGACGTCGAGCCGGCGATCGAACCGGATCTTGCATGTGAGCGTGACGCCGATATCGAGCGTATGACGCTGGCGGTCATGCAACGTATCGAATGCGCTATCCGGGAACGACCCGATCAATGGTTCTGGTTCAATAAACGGTGGATACTCGATCCGGTCGTAACGGAATCGAAGGCTTGACGTATGGTCGGTCAGGGCTGACCAGCGGCGGTAAAAGGTAAGTTCGTATTGGCATCAATCAGCGCGAAGAAATCGCGATTCGTCAGCCCTGGCCGCGTCCGCGTTGGAGGATTGCGTTGACGACGGCACGCCATTCCGACGGCATCGCCAGACGGATCGGAATCGCATACCCGACCAGACCGGCCACGAGTCCGGCAAGCAACCCGGCGATCGCCTGGCCTGGCGGTCCGAATCCCCATTCCGTCGCCAGGTAACCCGCGCCCCGAGTCGCCGACCACACGACCGCGCCCATAACGGACGCGCAAAGGAGGATGCGACTGCAAGCATGGCGTACGACGCCGTCCCGGAAACACCCCAATCGCCGCCGCAATAAAACGGCCAGCGCCATCCCGTTACAGGCCGCTGCCAATACCGATGCCAGCGCCAGACCGCCGTGCCGATAGTATACCGGCCAGGTGAAGACGAAAAGCAGATTCAACACGAGGTTAATGCCGACGGCCATCAATCCGGTTTTAACCGGAGTCCGCGTATCCTTGAGCGCATAGAATGCCGGCACAAAAACCTTGTACAGGCTGAAGGTAACCAGGCCCGGCGCATAAAACCGCAGCGCACGCGCGGTCAGCATGGTGGAATGCGCGTCGAAACGGCCCCGTTGATAGGCCAGGGTAACCAAGGGATCGGCCAGCAAAAACAATCCAAAGGCAGCCGGCGCCATGACCATCATGAGATGGACCAGCGATGTTTCCACGGTTTTTGCCATTACCGCGTTTTCACGGCGGGCCGCCGACCGCGACAGTGTTGGCAGCAATACGGTCCCCATGGCGGTGGCGAACAAGCCGAGCGGCAGATACACGAGTCGTTCGGCGAAACTCAAAGCCGCCGGCGCCCATTCGCCGGCGAAAAACGCCAGCATCCGATCGATCCCGATATTGACTTGGCTGACTCCCATGCCCAGGGCGGCGGGTCCCATCAGAATTAGTACCCGGCGAATCCGTGGATCGTCGAGGCCCAACGAATTGGCGCCGCGGAATCCCTGCCGCCAGAGTACGGGGAACTGGAAGGCGGCCTGCAGGAAGCCGGCGCCGAGAACGGCGCCGGCAATCACGCGGATACGCCAGCCGGGATCGGGGTGTCCCCAGAAGATGACCGCCAGCATGGCCAGTATCCAGACAACGTTCAGCAGGGGCGCTGCCAGGGCCGGCAACAGGAACCGGCGTTGTGAATTCAGCATCGCCATGCACAACGCCGCTACGCAGATAAAAAACAGGTACGGGAACATGATTCGCAGCAGCGACCAGACCGTGTGAGCCTGCGATCCGGGCACGGTCCAGCTTTCTCCGACACGGATGACGGCCAGGCCCACGGCGACGACCACGGCCAAGGTCAGCATCAGCAGGTTCAGTGTTTTTCCCGCCAGCGACCAGGCCGCCGTTTTCCCTTCGCGTTCCATGGTTTCGGTAAATACCGGGACAAACGCCGAGGCCAGGGCGCCTTC
>PWZG01000179.1 GCA_003567575.1 PVC group bacterium
GCATGGTCATGCCGCCCTCACGGAAGAGCGTGATCCATTTGTGGGCTTCGCCGGTATAGGCCAAGCCCGCGCCGCCGTGATGCGGCGAGAAGTTGGCGCCGGTATCGGCGTTGGGCAGGGCTGCCTTGACCCGCTCGGTATTCGCCTTCAAGCGGCCGATACCGAAAGCTTGCATGTACCGCCGTGAATAATAATGGGCCACCGGATTCGAATCCGCCGCGTCGGCGCCGGGTTGGTAGGTCACGTCATCCCACGTCTCGGCGCCAAGCTGGTCGGGTGTCAATCCGCGTTGGCTCGCCCACTCGCGAAATCCGTCATGATCGTCCGCGGGCGGACGCGGCAGACTGATTTCGTCGCCGAAATTAACGGTGCGAATATTGTCGGTCACACCTTGCTCGCGCCATTGTTCCAGCAGGGTATCGAAATTACGCATGTTGGGCCGGATATAACCCGACGGCGCCTCCAGATGCTGATGATCGGTCAGGTAAATACGCGCCAATCCGACCTTCTCGACAAACCGCTCGATTTTGGCGTTGTATTCGTCATTGCCTGCGATCGGATCGAAGGTATATCCGTAAACGATCAAGCGACGGGGCGGGTTGCCGGCAACGGGATGCGCGTCGAGGTATCCGAGCACATCGTCGAGGACGCTGGCACTCGGGCGGATGCGGCGGGTATAACGGGTATTGGCGTCGTAAAGGAGCGTCGTGGTCGGTCGTTCCGAAACGAATTCACCGATCGGTTCCATGACGTCGTTGGCCGACCGCAAGGCGATTTCCAGGCGGTAATGGACCGGAGCATCCTTCTGCTTGGGCGTTGCGGTAATCCACCATTGACCGTCGTTGAGCGCGTCCATGAGCCCCCCGACTTCGATCCATTCGCTTTGCTGAGCGGGTTCGAGGGTCAGTTCCCGCGGCGTCCATTGCCGCAGATGCACCCAGTATGGCGAGTGTTCGCGGGTGGGCGGAATTTTCACGGTGATGGCCGTTTGCGCCTCGTTGGCGACCCGCAGGAAGACATCGCCCGCCTGCGTCAGCATGCCGTCGAGCGGCAGATAATTCTCGCGTTCGATCCGCATGGCCACCTGTTCGTGGTCCGTGGTCAGCATGATCAAGTCCACGTTGCGCCGCGCCGCCGGTTCGGGTTGGTCATCGGCAATCAGCGTCAGGGTCGCCAGGCCTTCCTCAAGCTCCACGAACGCCTCGTGACCTTCCCATACGATGTTCTCGACCGCGCCCCAGGGCCAGGCGACCTCGGTTTTTATCCCTTGACGGAAGGCCCATATTTTTTCGTTATCGCGCGCGCCGTACAAGCGTTCCAGCTTGACCTCGCCGTTTTGTTCGATCCGTAAGGTGAATTGGGTCTCGAACCGGTAGGCCGCCTCGTAACGCGCCAGGGCCAGGTAACGGCCGGCTTGCGGAACCGCGACCGTCAACGACGCTTCGCTGCGCGGTCCCTGTTCCGGCGCGCCCAGGAACGCCTTACGGCTCAGGAAGGTAATGGCGAAACTGGCGCAATAGTAGTTCTCGCCCCAGTCCTTGGCCTGCCAACCGGGCGATCGAATCTGGAATTCCTCGGCTTCGGCGAAAATCGTGCCGTCGGGCGCGGGCCGGACCGGATGATCGCCGCGAAACGCAGCGGTCCGATGCGCCACCCGCGGCGATAACGGATCGTTTTCATGACTGACGGACGCGGTGGAACACGCCGTCGCACCAACCAAACCGGACACCACCATCCAACGCATGGCCTTCGTAATCCTTGAAATACTCACATTCACCTGACATTCTCCTTTGTTTGTTTGCTCATGATCTGCAAATATCGATATCGTTCATCCGGCGCATCCTCACGCGTAACATCCAAATGCACCAGGGTACGATGTCCCGTTTCTGGCGCGCGGCCTTCCAAAATGTCCATCAGCACCCGGAATCCGGTCCGCGCCAGCGCGTCACTGCGTATATCCATATACAACGCGGGAATCGGCAAACGGTAGTAATCGAATGAACGTGACGTCGCCAGCAACAAATCCGAGTTCCAATCCTTGCGCCAGTTGCGGCCCAACCACAGATGAACGAATTCATCGGACGCTTTGAAATCGTGAAAGAACACGGCATCGAATGGCAGTTCGTCGCGGTCCAGCGCATCGGTGAGCAACGCCATGATATCGACAAACGAACCGCCGCCGATGAATTCCAGATCCGGTAATACGGGCAATCCGTGGGCGCCAAGCGCGCGCTGGAATGCCGCGTGTTCCTGCTGTTCGGAATAGAACTCGAAGGTTTTGGATATATAGGCAACACGCCGTTTCCCGGCGTCTTTGAGCCGTTGCGCCAACATGCCGAACCCTGAATCGTAATCGAATTCCACCGTCACGGCGCCACGCAAAACGTCAGGCGCGTAATTTCCCAACACCACGAACGGCACATCGAGGCGGCGGATCATGTCCATGGATGCCGTAAGCTGCCCAGTCACCAGGATTCCGTCAACCCGGCGGTCGCGCAGGCCAGCCGGCAAATCGTAAACCGACTCTTCCTTGCCGGTGAGTTTCGCCATAAACAGGTGTTGATTATGCTCGCGGGCGCCCTCCGCGATACCATCCACGAAACGCGCGGTATACGGATCGGCGATCGCTTCGCCGGCCACGACAAACCCGATGGAGCCGGTACGACCGTTATTCAAACCGGCGCGCGCCAGTTCCTGAATGCCCACATTGAGACGGTAATCCAGAGATTCGCATGCCGACAGCACACGCCCTCGAACGTCTTCGGTCACCTTCGCGCGTCGGTTCAATACATTCGATACGGTCGCCTTACTGACCCCCGCCAACCGTGCCACATCCGCCATACTGGGCTGCATAAACAACCTTTCCTTAGTGCCTTAAACTCACGAAACAGGCATTAAAAACAAGAAAACCGTTAGCCGTTCACTCGCGTGATCTCCCTCTCCCACTGGTAGAGGGCCGCCTGCCTGCCACGCCGCGCCTGGCGCAGGCAGTGGGTGAGGGTTGGCGAAGCCATTAGTTCATTAAACCTGTTCACGACGCGACTATAGCAATGTCCGGCACAAGATGTCAACCCGTTATTTATTTTATTTATTTTATTTATTTTATATTGGGAATAGCCGTCATGATTGACATTTCAATCGATATCGGTATCATGCGATTCGAATGCGGTAGAACCTCATATCCATAGGCAATAATAAACGATGTCTCCCATTGCAGTGCTACTTCTACTGATTTCCGCATTCAGTCATGCCGGCTGGAATTTATTGAGTAAAAACCGTTGTTCGGGTGCTTTTTTTCTGATCGGCAATACGTTGGCGGTATTATGCATGTTGCCTTTGCTCTGGATATTCCGTTCGCAGATATCGATCATTCCGCTTTCGGTATGGGGTCTTTTACTTGGAACCGGTTTTTTCATGGCGCTATATTATCTCTGCCTGGCCGGCGCCTATCGTACCGGTGACATGTCGATGGCCTATCCGCTGATCCGTTCGTCGCCGATTCTGGTTGTAACCTTCGTTACCTTTGTTTTGGGCCGTGGCCACGAAATCGGGCCTTTGGCCTATGCCGGCATTATTCTGGTTGTCAGCGGATGTTTTTTGCTGCCGATAACGCATTTCCGGAATTTCAACATCCGTAATTACCGTTCCTTATGCTGTTTACTGGCTTTTATCGCCGCGATCGGGACTGCCGGTTATACGATCATTGACGATCGGGCGCTGTCGATTCTTCGCAACCTGCCCGACAGTCCGTTCAATCCCTATTCCGCCGCCATCGTTTACGTCGTTTTCGAAGCCATAAGTTCCTCGTTATGGCTGGCCGGCGGCGTACTCCTGATTGGCGGTGAGCGGCGGAAATTACAAGGGTTCCGACGCGATGACATAAAGCGGGCATGGATCACTGGACTTGGCATCTATTTGACCTACGGTATGGTCCTGGCGTCGATGGCGTTCGTGGAAAACGTCAGTTACGTGGCTGCGTTTCGCCAGATAAGCATTCTGATCGGGGCCATTCTCGGATTCACGATTCTTCACGAACCGCGTTACCTTCCAAAAATCGCCGGTATCGTGATTGTGTTCATCGGGTTGGTCCTTGTCGGGATCGGTTGACCGGGAGATCGGGCCGGCAATCAACGATCGTATTCCCCTTTGAATCCGGTATAGCGGTAGAAGCGGATACGGTGCGCGCGAAACGGGCCGCGGGTGACCGTAAATTCGATGGGTTCCGGATCGCCGCCGTCGAACAAGTGCCGATAGCGCTCAAAGTCCTGGCCGTACCGGTCGTGATCGATGAAAATGGCATCCCATCCGCGATATTCCGCGGCGTCGAACCATAACCGGTACTGATCCTTGCGTCGACTGAGCGAGGTAGCAACAAGCGTATCGGGTAGATAAACCGCGATCTGGCTGGTGGTATAGAACCGGTGACAAAACAAAAACGTCCGCTCGGGATCGGGTTGTTTTTTGTGGATGCGAACGGTTTCGGCCGCGATCCGCTCCCATCCGTAGAGATCGTTACCGATATCGATTTTGGGATCGTACGGCGGCATGGCGGGCAACACTTCAAACTGCCGGGATAGCCGTTCGGAAATGGTAAACGCCGCCTGATAAACACGGGGAATAACGGGGAACAGCAAGACGGTGTACATCAGCACGATTCCCGACCCGGACGTGACAACCGCCGCCTTCCAAGCCCGGCGCCAGCGGAGGGACACCGGCTCGCTAAGTTTCCGGTCGAGAACAATCCCCAGCAGTAATGCGCCGGCCCACCACCCGGCAAACGGCCAGTGCGGCAGAATTTTTCCAAAACTGCCGATTCCACCGAAAAAAAGAAACACGGGAAGACTTGTCCATACAAGGAAACGGTCGGCGTCATGACGGGAGGTATCGCGCCATACCGTCCAGGCGGCCGCCGGCAGTAGCAGCATCAAAACGGGACCGGCAAATGCCAGTTGTCCGCCGACGGCTTCCAGAACGTTGCCGATCCTCAATTCGCCGCCGCCGCTGCCGTGCGCGATTTGGAATGCATAGGATATCCAATCGTTACGGGCATTCCATACGATATTCGGCAAAAAAACCAGCAACCCGATCATTCCCGCCAGATAAGCATGCGGCCGAAACATCCAATGCCGGTATTTCGGCGTGGTCAACACGAAAAGCGCCAGAAATGCCGGCAGAAGTATGCCGTGGTATTTACTCATTAACGCCATCCCAAACGCCAGTCCGGTAGCCAGCCACGGAATATACGAGGTCCGATGCAACGCGGTCCAGGCAGCCAGCAGCGTCGCCATCCAGAAAACATTCAGCCACGCATCCGGCAGCAAGGCGGGCGCCAGAACATGAAATCCGGGCATGAGGTTAAGCGCGACAACCGCAAAAAAGGCAGCGCGTTCACGGTATCCCATCGTCAACGCCAACTTGCGCAGCAACACCATGGCCATGGCGGAACACAGTACGGGCCCGAGTCGAATCCAGAACGGATGATGGCCGAACGGCCGGGTCAACAACCCGAACACGGCAACCATGGGCGGATGATCGAAGTAACCCCAGGCAGGGTGCCTTGCGTACATCACGTAATGCGATTCATCCACCCCCAACCCCAGCACGGCGCCGATAATCAAACGGCCAAGCGTCAAAAACAGGATCAGGCACAGGGTGCGTTGACGGTCGCGTCCGCCATGACCGCCGCGGAGGGCGATCCCGTTGTCTGATGCGGTGTCCATAAAATTCCTTCGAGTCGGTTAAAAACGGTTGCCGCGATTAATGCGCCCGACGCGCCAATCAGGGAGCCGGCCAGACAATCCAGCGGAAAATGCACCCCGACATATACGCGCCCCACGGCAATCCCGGTTGCCACCAACAAAAGCCATGGCCGGAACGCGCGGCGCCGTTGTCCGGCATAAACCATCATAAAAAAGGCCGTCATCGAATGGCCGGAGGGAAACGCGTGCCGTTGCGGCGCATCGACTTCCAGAACACGCAGCAGCGGGCCGTCGTCGTCGCGGGGTTCGGCACGGAAGACAGCCGTCGGACGCGGACGATCGATCGCTCGTTTGAGATAATCGTTAACCGTCGCTGTCATCACCAGAAACAACATCAACACCAGAACATGCCGTCCTAACCAACGACGCCCTTCCGTAGCCAGCAAAGTCAGGGTCAACAAGCCGACAGTCCATCCTCCCATCGAGGATAATCCCTGGAAAACATCATCGAGCGCGCGATGTTGCAGGGTATGATTGACCAGAAAAAACAGCCAATGATCAAATGAGACAAGCAGAGACAACATGGATTTGCGATATATTTACGGAACGGCAATTAATTGGTACGCGGTCCCGGACGGGTTATCAACCGGACCGTCAACGGTATCGTTGTTCGCGGTTCGCCGTCGACGGAGACTACCACACGATGGGGACCGGTTTTTTCGAAACGCAGATTTTGCATCATAATAATGATATTGTTTGACAGGTATCGTGTTTCCGGAGGGAACATCACGGTACTCTTGCCCTTGATCGGTTTAATCACCGGCTCGCCGTCGGGATTGAGGAAATCCGTTTCAACGGTATGGATTCCGGCTTCCGAACGCTCAAAAACGAAGCGTAACGCGATGAAACACTGTGGATGATGGTTGGGCAGTTGTTTGAATTGAATCGTATCAAACGCACCCAAAATACAGAGTTTACCCTGATAATCGGTCGCCGAATCACAGACGACACTGACAAGAAGTTGCATAATCTTTTTTCTTTCGCCTAAAACGGCATCCGTCGCTAACGCAAAACCTGAACGCGATAATACTTACGGTTCGCTTCGGGATCGCTGTCGATAAAAACATTTTCGTAGGGTGTTGCCAGAACGATTGCCTCGACATCCCATTGTCCGCCAAGCAAATCGGAGGTCGATGTGATCTTATAATAGCGGTAAGGTTCGCTACGCCAGCGAATGATCATTCGCGGATCGTCGGGTTGCGCTGGCACAGGCGATGCAAGGAATCGCAAGCTGGATTCGCGGTCGCGCGGATCGGTTCCCGCCAGGTATTGCTGTAGGTTGCTGAAACCGCTTCCGTCGGCGTGGGCCTCAGGATCGATACCGGTTGCGCCGAAATAGTGTTTCTGCCAAAGGTCCGGAATGCCGATACCGTGCGAATCCGCCAAATCGACGGCGAATCGCATGGCCAAACACCACTGTGACATGTCCGGGAATATTCCGGTGAAAGTGGGATCCATAAAGGTTTCCTCGACAATTCGGTTTTCGTCATCGTACCGCGGCAGATGCGCACGGGTTACATAAGGCGCAACAAAAAACTTGCCCAAGTGCATATGTTCATAAAACACATCGCCGCCCCGTTCATGATGGCGATAACGAATCAGCCGCGGTATCGTCAAGCTGGCGTTCAAATCCTCCAACAGCGTCTTGAACCGGCTTTCGGCGTCGGTCAACGGCCCCGCGCCCAGCAATAGTTTATCGTCAACAATGGAGAACATGGTCTCACCCGGTACGTCACCCCGCGCACGCAGGTCATCGGAACCTTGCAAATAGCCGGTAAATGCGGCTGCCAACAGATTGGATGCCACCGCCAAATCGACCGGATCGGCAACGGTCAAAAGATCGTCGTATGCTTCCAGGACATTACTGATTCGCGGCGCCGGTGATTCCGCCAATTCGACAAGGTCCAGATTCATATCATACGCGCGGACGACATGAATGAACGCCTTCCAAGCATTGAGCCAGGATTTAACCATTACGATATCGCCATAATCCAGATAGACATCGTCAATCACCGGCGCATTCCCGGCGGTAAGAGTTTGCTGGTAATTACTGTCGACGGTCTCCAGACTATTGAGTGCATGATCGATCTGCCACATGACCATCTCGGTTAGAATCTCTTGATGTCCGGCGCCAAAACGCAGCGTGCGCAAGTTCACAGGATTTTCAAATAGATGTTTCAAATCCAGAAAACGGCTGATTTCGAAACTGAACGGTTCGACGTCGGCGTCGCCGGTTAGCGAATCACGAAGCTGCCGCAGAACCTGGCGCGCCTGTGCTTCAGCGTCCAATGATTCAGGGTCAAACACGAACAGATCATCGCCTTGCCAATCGGTTTCGGATCGGATTAAACTCGAACCGGCCATGTAAAAATCAATGGCCTCCACCAGTCTATCAACCGCTTGGGCGAAACCGGCGGCATTGGTGATGGCACCGAACCGCGGGTAATCCTCCAGATAGGCGCTTAACCGCGGCTTAATACTGATGGGATTGCCCGGCACACCCTCCGTGCCTTCCGGCCAGATATTGACGTACGTAATCGTAACATATTCGGGGTCATCGAGTTCCGACAATGGGATCGAGGCTTCGAAGACAGCGCCCCTGGCCACTTCGATTCCGGCGATCGTTACTTCGTTGGTATCCCATGCATCGAGCAAGGCGTCAGCGGCGAATCGAATGCCAAGGTTGTCATGTTCCGGGTTGTGCCGGTCAATCGGATCGGGCAACCACATTGTTCGGCCGGGTTTGAAGTTGAGTATAACCGAGATCGGGGCATCCTCATGAATCGGTTTCCCGTAGGTCTCGATCATGATATAGGCATGCGTGTCGTCCATGGCGGTAAAAACCCGATGGATATCGGTCGAATCGGGCCCGTAATGATTGCCTTGCGCATCAATATGGAGCGGGCGTATCCCGTCCCAGTCGAACGGATCGCCGTCAACCGTTATGGTACGGCGGTGTGTATCGAGGTGATCGAGATGCTTAAAGTCGAAATACCAGTCATGCGCCCGCAGCATGCCAAGCGCGCCGCGCAAGAAGGAGAGCACACATTGAAACATTTGTACATCGCCGGCATCGACTTGCACTTCGTTATCAATGGGTAGATGCTCGGGACTGAAAATCACGCTGCCCGTCCACTCGACTGGGATATTTCCGAGATTCGTCAATCCCTCTTCGATGATCTCATCCATTTTGTTGGCCACCAGATGCACCACTGCATCAAAACCAGGCGGATTATCCACCCGATTAGAGGGAAATTCGGCCGTCCAGTCCCGCAGATTCCGGCCCTCCTCGGGCATGCCGAAATCGGTGAGCATCCGCGCCACGTCCTCGTCAAACGGCAGCGCAAAAAGGCGGGTCAGCAACCGGAATATGGCTGCGCCAGAATGTTCCGGATTCGCAGTCAGGGCGGCGTCGAACCGCTCGTTGGCTTCGATTAGATTCTCGTTTTCGGCGGATTCGCTCATGAACCCGGCCAACAGGTTTAACCCCTCGACAAAAAGGGTTTCGGCTTCAGTCTCGCTGTGGCCTGTCCCGTAAATCCGTACGGTATATACGGGAACTTCTTCATCGTTGCTCGGGATTTGCAACGCGACCGCCTTACCCCAGATGTTGGTGGGGATGAATACGATGGTCACATGCCCCGACGCATCCGGCACAAGGGTTTGATCCGATACCGTGTCCTGCACTATCGTGAATTGCGCAAGATCATGACCATCCAGCAGATTCACGGTTCCGATTTCGAGATTCGATTGTCCGATGTTGACCACTTCGAAAGCCTGCGTCACCGACACACCGAGGTCAACATGACCGAAATTGTGCGAAGCAGGTTGTACCCGAAGGATGGGCCGGTCCGGTCGCCATGAAATATGCGTACTATTGCCTTCATCATCGTATTGACACGCGCATCCACGCGTATTCGCCTGAATATCGTATTCGACCTCCCATTCCTCCCCGCCGGCCACGGAGAAATCGGCTTGCCAGAAGCCATCTGGATCCGCCTCGACATAGCGGCTGATGTGAGTGCCGTAAATGCTGACATTTACCCAGGCACCCATAGCCGCCGTGCCGCTGACGGTGTCAGTATCCCGGTTCACGCTGACGACCTGCGCCGCACGCACCAGATGTTCCCGGACAATTTCGCCGCATTCCACCCGCACCAGGTTACCAGCCTGAATATCGTATGGTGCGTCCCACAGATTCCAATCCCCCCATTCGTTCACTTCAGCCGCGCCAATCGGTTCATCCGGAGCGCCGATCCGTGTCACGGTGACCGTTTCTCCAACAGGCCATTGATGGCCCCAGATATGGTTGTCAACTGGATCGACTTTGAAATGCGGACGGTCAACGCGCCAATGGATGTGGGTTGATCCAAAGGGCTCGCCCTGGTCGTCACACTGGCAAGCAGCCCCCTCATGGCCCGGCTTGATGTCGAACACCCGATTCCAGTCGTCTTCGCCGTCCGCCACACTGAAGTCCGCGAGCCAGTTGCCATTGACATCGGTTTGAACATGGCGTCCCAGCGGCGCTTCGTCATGATGTATATGAACAGATACCCAACTGCCCTGTTTGGCCGTTCCGCTAATCGTGTCGTTGTCGAGGTTGATCTCAGTAATTGAAAGATCCGCAACAACGTAGTTCTCAATCGTTGTAACGCCGTCGGACACGGTGACAAGGTCACCGGCTTTTACCGCGTAGGCCTCATGATGGAGCCACCAGTCCCCGTATGAATCCGCGGTGGAAAATTCCTGAAAATCCGGGTTCATCGGGTCGCTCCCGATCGTGACTGTAATAGTGGCATCAGCCGGCCATTGATGGCCCCAGATATCAACACGTCCGCTTGATGGATCGACCCGGAAATGGGGTACGGGCTCGTAAGCGAACGCATGGCCAACCGAAAACAAAAGCGCGTAGGCCAAACCTTGCACAACAACTGCAAACCGCGATCGACGCTTCATCATGGTTCTCTTCCTTCAATGTAAACTTCGCCAGCAAACAGCATCCTTATCCTGCATCACGGCGTAAGCCTGCAAAGCATCTTACACCCCCTGTAGGCTCAGCGCCTTCCTTAATAATCGAGGCTCTTGCAAAACCCTCTGCGAAACTGCGCCTGACGGCTTGCTCCGCAGGGCGTTTTGCAAGGTAAATACCTTGAGGCCCGACCAGGGGCACACATGATATCTTGGCCTTCCCGCTTCGATCAATGGCCCGGCACCATACCGAGC
>PWZG01000474.1 GCA_003567575.1 PVC group bacterium
CCAGAGGATACGGGACGCAATATAGTAGCCCAGCCCGTTGGGTCCCCAGTTGTCGCTGGATTCGGCATCATGAAACCGGATTCCCATGTCATAAAACCGGGGCAGGGTTTCGGCCATGTAGGCCGGACTTGACGCGCGAGGACGGCCGGGCAGATCCCAATCCCATGGCATGACGCTGAAATAATCGTAAATGCCCATCACCGCGCCACGCGCCTGCCAGCCTTCAATGATTTCGTCAAGCGTGTATCCGCCGCGCAGGAAACCGGCGGTCGCACTGACGATGACATTGGGATGCACATCAATGGAAGGTGGCGGTGAATGATAACCGTAGGCATAGATGCCAACATATTTGGGACCCAACTCGATCTCGTTTATGGCTTGGGCCACTTGGTTCGCGAGGGTTAACACGCGATCACTGATGCTGCCCATTTCCGTGCATGGTTCGCATTCGCACCAGTTACCGCCATCTGAAGGATCCATTGATAGGCTGTCCCGTTCGGGATGGGCCTGCATGACGTTGACGGCATGCTCGGCTACCAACTGGCGCAAGTCGGGATTGGAAATGCAGAATTTGATGTTGCCGCCGCCGTCAACGCGTCCGGCCAGACGCCGTTCGCCGTCGATCAGGGCATAATACTCCGGATGTTCGCGGAATGCATCGGCATTGGCGCGAATGATGCCGTCATAGGCATGCCCGGAATACAGGGTGAATCCGCGGGCTACCCGGTTGCGCGCCAGCCAGTGCCGGTATCCCTCCCTTCGTTCGGGGCGGACACCGTGACCGTACCAAATGCGCCGGGCACGATAGGCCGGTTTTTCAAAGACATCCAGTGCGAGATCAATTGCCTGTTTCCGCGGCACGATTTCCCAGGTTTCTTCGGGAAAGAATTGACGGTATCCAATGCGGTACAATAAATCCCAGACCGCGTGTGAAACGGCCAGCTCCGTTGCGCCAATTGCCCGGATGCCCTGATCATGCGATTGCAAACGGTATTCCTCGCGGCGCAAGGGATCCGCGCCGTCAAACGCTTCATTTCCGGGAAGCGACGGGAAATCCGTCGATAACCCGACTGCGATACCGGTTGTGCCGTCACCTTCAATCACCGGGACGGTCTGGTCCAGAATCCGGCCCAGATACCGGGCGAGATCGGAGGCGGCGTCGCGTACCGGTTCGGTCGTTTCCGGTGCAATGGTTACCGATAACGCCGGATCGCCGCTCTCAAGCCGGAACGTGTGGGGGTGCGAATGTGTCGCGCAAGATGTCGCCAGAATCAAGATAGACGATGATATCATGCCGAATAGATAACAGCCATCTGGAAGTGGGTTTCTCATGGTTTTCCTCGTTAAATTGTTCAAGGCCAATTGACGGGATAATATTCTATGCTCTGTCCGAAAAGTCAATCCCAAAAAATGACATTGAACGACCGCTTGTGGCCTGATATCATGTCTCTTGAAACAACCAAGCGAAGCGAAGGTTACCCTTGGCGCCACTCAAGCCAGGCGAAGGGATTGTTTGTGCCGAATGGTTTAATGGGAAACTAAGGAAAGGATTAACCTTGGAACTTGAACTTCGTCCGGATATTGAACAGGTGATGGCGAACTGGGATCGTTTCTGGAGGCAACGCGGGTTGGACCGGCCCATGATCATGTGTCGCACGCCGCGCGGCGAACCGATGCCGCATCCGCCGGCAGGCGATATGGTCGATGGCGACATCGATGCCTGCATTGAAGCATCGCTTGCATGGCTACGCTCGTTTCACTGGATGGGCGATGCCATTCCGGCGTGTATGCCGCAGTTGGGTCCCGATCATTTCGCCGCACTGCTGGGCAGCCGGCTTGAGGTGCATCCCGAAAGCCGGACAACCGTATGGATGCATCCCTGCGTGAGCGACTGGGACGACTTTGAAATCCGGGTTCGTTGGGAGGACCGTTGGTGGGAACGTACGGTTGCTTTGCTGGAACGGTATCGCGAACGATGTACGGGGATCTGTCTGGTGAGCCCGCCGAACCTGCAGGGCGGGCTCGATTGCCTGGCAGCCTTGCGCGGAGTCGAACCGTTGGCGATGGATCTGGTTATGGAACCCGAAAAAGTCAAGCGCGCCCTGAATGACGTGAACCAATGCTTCAGGCAGGTAAAACAGCGGTTGGCCGAAATTTGCGAGGTTGAACGTTACGGATCGGTCAATCGCCATCTTTTCTATCATCGTGACCAGGTCGGGATTCCGCAATGCGATTTTTCCTGCCTGATCGGGCCGGATGATTTTCGCGAATTCGGTCTGCCGGCCATTCTTTTTGAAGCCGCTCAATTTGCCGAGTCCGAGTATCACCTGGACGGTCCGAACGCCATCCGGCACTTGGAGGCGATTACCGGCGTCCCCGATATCTCGGTTATCCAATGGCAACCGGGATTCAAGGATATG
Source organism: PVC group bacterium (assembly GCA_003567575.1). GTDB lineage: Bacteria > Verrucomicrobiota > Kiritimatiellia > CAIKKV01 > PXCX01 > PXCX01. The sequence continues at coordinate 2,421 of PWZG01000474.1, forward strand.
GAGAGGGACTGGACGGATTTATACCGGCGCATCGATGCGCTTGGCAAGGGCGCTTATCTGTTTGCGGGACCGGAAATGCTGCGTCGGCGTTGGCGTGAGAACCGTAACCGCATGTTGTGTTGCGAATTGAAGGTAGCCGACCGCCGCCAGGCGTTGACCGTATTTGATGCTTACAGTATGGCATAGAAAGGGAAAAAATAATGACGATTGCGGATTCATCAGATTCCACGGTTAACACCGGCAACCCATCGGTTGCCGGGCAGATTACGATGCATATCCATCCCGACTCGCTGATGGATGAATATTATCAGGAACGGATGTTGTGTCCCGACGAATTCGTTCCGTTGCCGGGCCCATGGGAGATCGATCCGGTTAACGACGCGACGGCGCGCCTGCGGGCCGCTGGCGGCGGCGGCATTTTGGAGGTGTCCCTTGTGGGCGCCGATATCTTGCGTTTGCGCGGCGCACCCGGTGTCCAGGAACTTCCGCTGTCGACTACCGAATCGCTGGGCTTGATCGATACGCGCCGGCCTGCCGCCGCCCGGTTGGAGATGACGCGAACCGACAATGGGTTTTCGGCCAAAGGCGGCCGTTTTGATTTCGAATTCAATCCTGCAAGCAGTGATTTCCGTATTGCTGCCGATGGACAAACCCTGCTCCGCAGTTTGGATGGTGGCGCCCGTTTCGCGGAGGACCCCGGAGAATATGGAGGCCATCGTTCTTTGATGAGCTGTTGTCTGGCGGCCGACGAGAAAATATGGGGATTTGGCGGGCGGGTTCGTCCGGTTAACCGGCGCGGTCATGCCATCGATATGTTTTCGATGAAGGTGGGTCAGAAATTCGGTGATTACGGCGGGTTTCCCATGCCTTTCTTCATCAGCAGCCAGGGTTATGGCGTCTTTTTCAACAATCCGTGGCCGCATGTTTATTTCGATATGGGTAAAACCTGGAACGATCGATGGTTCGTAACCGCGCCAGGCGGCGAATTCGATCTATTAGTCATCCGGGGACCGGCAGTACGCGACATCGTGCGCACGTTCACCGAGCTGACCGGCCGCATCCCGATGCCGCAAAAATCGCTCTTCGGATTCTGGGTCAGCAGCCTGAGTTTTGAGACATCCGAACAATTGCTGGGAGTCGCCCAGCGCCTGCGTAGCGAAAACTATCCCTGCGACGACCTGGTCATGGATGGGCCTTGGCGCGGAGGCCCGGAATTTATCCGTAATTATCAGCGTTTTGGCGAATACATGAATAACGATCTCGAATGGCATCCGGATTTCGGCGACGGACCGGCGATGCTCGAGGCGTTGCATGCGATGGGTTACAAGGTAGCTTTGCATCTGAACTCGCGTATTTTCAAGAAAGCAACGGTTGCCCGCGCGTTTGCCGAAGGATTGCTCCGGCAGCATGACGACGAGGTGGTGGTGAAACTGGAAGATCGTGCCGGAGAAAAGTTTTTCCTCGAGCACATCGTGCCGCGCATTAAGGAAGGGGTGGATTTTTGGTGGACTGACCATACCGACCGTGTCAGCGGCGAGATCAAGCCCGGGGTTCCGTCCCGGAATTTGTTCGGTCCGCTCTGGAACCGCTTGCTTTCCAATGCCATGGCTGACCAGGGTAAAGGCGAACGGTTAAGCCTTTCAAGGGGTGGGGGAATCGGCAGTCAGATATCGGCCCTGCCATGGCCCGGGGATACGGCGGCCGGAATCGATCGCTTTGCCGAGGATATCTGGTTCTGTTTGAATGCCGGCCTGTCCGGTTTTCCGGTGACCAGTATCGATCTGGCCGGTTTCACGCCGCCGTCGATGAATGACTTGACGCCCGAACAGCGGGAAGCCATCACGTTCGGCAAACAGAATCTGCACAGGCGTCTTTTCCAAAGCATCATGTTTGTGCCGTCGCCACGTATCCACGACAGTGGCGTCGGACGGCCGCGACTCCCCTGGCACTGTCCGGCGGAAAGCCGTGATCTTTATCGGGATTTCCTGCGCGAACGCTACAAGCTCACCCCTTATTTTCATGCCCTCGGAATCTTGGCTTCGCGGACGGGGGAACCGATCGTGCGACCCCTGTTCTATACGTTTCAGGACGATCCCGCAACCCATGATATCAGCGATGTATTGTTGATCGGAGATTGTATCTTGATGGCGCCGATTGTGGAAGCGGACGTCGATAAACGGCGTTTTTATCTGCCCAACGATCTCTGGTATGACTATTGGACCGGAGAAAGCGTGACGGGCGGCCGGGAGATCGAACGGCCCTGTCCGATCGACAAACTATCTGGTCTGCCCATCATGGTGCGGGCCGGAACCATCCTTCCATTGCAGGATCCGACGCCCTTCCTGAATCAGGCGGTGCCGGAACGACTTCGTTTGGTGGTTTATCCGGATACGGCAGGTTGTGCCTCGCTACGTCTTGACGAGGCGGAAGATATCCGGCACGATTTCAGTTTGCGGCCGCATGGCGACCGGGAGTCCGAGATCATGCTGCAAAACAAGACCGGCCGGCCGCGTTGCTACCAGATTGTTTTCGGTGATGGACGGGAGGTTCGTGCGGCGGATACCGCGACGTCGGGAGATATTTGCGTCTCACCCCAAGGCGTTATCCATCTCAGTATGCCTGCCATGAGTGACGTGTGCCTGCGCATCACGCATGTTTGACATTATGCCGGATTAAGATTACGGTTTTCTTGTTTTATATGACAGAGGCTTTAGAATAAGGCACTAAGGCGGGCTTCGCCCGCAACCCAGAGGTCAGAAGTCAGAAGTCAGAGGTCAGATTTTTCTTTACTGACCTCTGACCTCCGACCTCTGACCTCTTGCCCGACACCATCCATGGCTCCGCGTCATTTTTCTTGTTTTTTTACGCAACCATGCTTGAATAAGGCACTAAAAGAAGTCCGGGGCACTAAAAGCCTGGCAACATGCGATCATGATGCAATCCAAGGAACAACCGGTCAAACGTCCGAATATACTTTTCGTCACGACCGATCAACAACGTTACGACAGTGTCGCGCCGCTGGCCCCGGAGTGGATGCGTACGCCGCATTTCGATCATTTGCGGCGCGAAGGGATCACCTACAGCTCGGCTTATGCCGATTGTCCGATCTGTGTCCCGTCGCGGGTGTCGTTCATGACCGGGAAGAGCGTTTTTGCGCACGGTATGTGCTATAACGGCGCATCTTGCGACGCAATCGACCGTCATGCCAGTTTGCCGTCCAGTCTGGCGCACGCTGGCTACCAGACGGCAGCCGTCGGTAAAATGCATTTCACGCCCCAACGGGCGCGCTATGGTTTCGACGAATTGATACTGCCGGATGATTACTATCGTGCAATGCGGGCGAACGGTCTTGAGGTTCAGCCCATGCGCCACGGTCTCGGTCAGAACGAACTTTATCCCGGCATGGCGACGGTGCCGGAAGCGAAGACGCTGACTTCGTGGACCGCTGAACAGTGCGTAGACTTTATCCGCGAGCGGCGTGATCCCGACGTACCGTTCTTCCTGTGGTGTTCCTTCTCGAAACCGCATCCGCCGCTCGACCCGCCGGAACCCTATTATTCGATGTATCGCGACTGTGATATACCGGCGCCGCTCAAGGGCGATTGGAGCCACGCGGATCGTTGTCCGCCTGCGTTCCGGCGCAATCAGGTTGGCCAATCCTACGATTTGATCCCGGAAACCGTGTGGCGTGATGCGCGCGCCGCGTATTCAGGATTAATCACGCAGATTGATTACAACCTTGGCCGGGTTCTTGCAGCCTTGCAGGATTGCCGGTTGTTTGACGAGACACTGATTGTTTATACCTCCGATCACGGTGATTTTCTGGGGGATCATGGCGCCGGCGCCAAAAAATTCTTTCATGAACCTTCCGCCCATGTTCCCTTCGTAATCCGTCCGCCGCGAAGCTGGGGCGATACCTTAGCCGGTACGGAATGCCGGGCGCTGGTGACGCCGGCCGATGTGTTGCCCACGTTGGTTGCTGCCGCGGGCGGTCAAACTCCCCGGGATGCGGACGGCATGGACGTTTTGGCGGTAGCCGCCGGCCGGGCGGAAGCGCGGGAATTTTTGGAAGCCACCGTCGGCAGTCCCGGCGGCACCAGCCTATCGGACATCGATTATCTGGGAATCACCGACGGAGATTGGAAATATATCTGGTATCCGCACGGCGCCGTCGAACAGTTGTTCGATCTGAAGAACGATCCGCGGGAATTGCACGACTTGGCGCACATTGCGGAGCACGATTCCCGCAAGCAGACATTGCGGGAAACATTGTTGTGCCGCCAGCGTGAACGGCGTTCACCCTGTTTGGAAGGCGACCGTTTGCCGGTGCGAGAGATCGATCCCCGTTGCGAACGTTTGATTCGCGCGCGAAGCTGGCCTGGCTATCATACGGACCGGTATCCGGTCGATGTCCGCCATTGAAATGCCTGAGTTATACCGGATACGGATGAACGGTTATGAGGCTTTCGGGATCCGGTAGGATGCGCCGCATTTCATTTAACCGATAGCCGAAACCGGGGCCTTCGAGCGATGAGATGTTGACACAGCCGTCGCGTCGCCGATACAGGCCGGGATGTACCGCTGCCTCGGGTCTGGAAGCTTCCGGATAAAACTGTACGCCGTTGGTTTCAACGCCCATAATTGTGCCCGCGTGGGCGGCCAGAAGGCAGTGCGGGATTTGTGCCAGCATGGGGTTGGTTAGGTCCTGCACCATCAACGTCATACCGTGCGCCTTTGCCCAGCTCATCGACAGCAACGCGCCGGTCTGGGTTTTACAGGTTTTAAGCGCCACACCGGTCCATCCCAAAGTTCTGCCGAGTTTCACCTTGCTCCAGTCATGGGCGCTCTCATCCATGAACAGCGGTTTACGGGCTGAAACACTGTGCACATCGATAAGATTTTTCTCCAACTCATAGGGAAAAGGCTGTTCCACGTAAAGGATCATGCCGTATAACCGGGGATGATCCGCCATAAGTTTGTCCAGGATGGATGTGACATATAGAGGATCGGTTACGGTACAATTGAAATCGCTAGTAAGCCAGTCTACGCCATGCTCGATCGCTATTTTCCCCACCCGTAACAGGCGCGCATAGTCCCACTGCGAATCGTTGCCGACCATTTTCACTTTCAAACATTTCAGGCCATCCCTTCGAATCCAATCTCTTAGTATAACAGGATAACCGTCGTCCGGTTCCCCTCCGGTCAACTCGGATTCATCAAGCGGGTCTTTCCCTCCCACCAAATGCCAGGCAGGGATTCCGGCGGGCACGTGGGTTGCCTTGAAATCTTCGGGATAGAGACCTTTGAACGAGACCGCGCAATCCGCCGCCGCCGGCTCCAGGTAGGTCGAAAGGTCGCGATTCATGTAATTGGCATTGTACGTTTCGTAAACGGGCACTTCGTTTACCATGCCGTAGGCGTCGTGCAGGGCAATGTCGAAGGCCGAGCAACAGACCAGTGCCGCGAGCCATGGCATGGGTTCGCGTTCCGCCCGCGCGCCGTTGAAAGCGTCAAGGATTTTCGGTAACGCGTTTTCCTGGAAAGCGTGCCCTATTTCCATCGGATGGCCCTCGACGTCGAAATGAGACCATTCCGTGGCCAGTAGCCGGCAGAATTCCAGAATCGTGTGGCTGCGTTCATCGCAGCGAATGGTGGACGGCCACATCCAGGTGACGCACATCGGGGTATCGGCCCATCCCTCGGCGTCCCGTCCGTCGACGCGCCGGACACGCATTTTGACCCGCGCCACTACCACCTCATCGATGGTTTCCTTCCCGAATTTCAGCGGCATACGCATAGACGCATTAATGAAATAAAGTTCCGTGCCGGCAGGTCGGATATCCGTTTTTTTTGACATAGCTTACCTTTGAGTTAAGTCGATCCTGCTAAGAACGGACCGTCGTTTGATGGGTTGCTTGAGTGCGTGCGCCGGTTATTCGTTGTGCCCGTAGAGAAGCACGGTACCGAGTGTACTGTCGGGATGTTCAAGATGAGCGTTTATGGCTTCGTTAATATCCTCGATCGCCAGCCGATGGGTGATCAAGCTTTTAACATCAAGCTTCCCCTCGGACATGAGTCGGAGAACGAATTCCATGTTGGACCTGGTATGCCAGCGCATGAAGGTGCGAGGATATTCCCGTTCGCCGGTTTCCCATTCGCCGTCATGGTATCCCGGTCCGGTACGCGCGCAGCAGCGCAGGTCGAGATTGCCGAGAGCGGCACCCCAGTTACAGGTCGTGGCAACCATGCCGACAAGGCAAATCCTGCCCATGGCATGTCCGTCCGTGGACACTTTCATGACCTTTTTTATCGTATTGAGGGCTTCGGTCCCATCGCCTCCGATAGCCAGCACCGACATATCGAAGCCCAGCCCGCGGGTGAATTTGTCCGCCGCCTCAAACGGATCGGTGTTGTCGCTGACCGCGACGGTTGCGTCGATACCCCATGTTTTCGCCATGTCGCAGCGTGCCGGAATGGTATCCCACCCCATGACATAGGCGCCGGCCAGTTGGCCGAATCGGGCGGCCAGTTGTCCAACCAGTCCCATTCCGACAACGAGAAGGTATTCGCCCAGTTCCGGTTCACCGCGTCTGAGAGCGTGTAGTGACGTCATGGCCAGGTGCGCAAACGATCCTTCCTCAAAGCTTACGTTGTCAGGCAGTACGGCGCACAGGTTTTTCGGTACGAGCGCGTAATTCGTATGCAACGCGTATTTATTTCCCATACAGGCAACGCGGTCGCCGGGCTTGAATTCCGTGACGCCTTCTCCAACCTCCAAGACGACGCCTGCGTTCTGGTATCCGAACGGTTTGGGTTCGGACAATTGTTCCGTTGGGTTGGCGCGAAGGTATTTTACCGTCGATAATTCCGTGCCGGCACTGATCAGGGAAGCTTCAACGCGCACAAGCAACATTCCCCTCGATGTTTCCGGAATTTCTCCGCTGATAACACAGCCGTCACCCCGTTTCCCTATCGCGCCCAGTTTTCTTGTGCCGCCAGCCATTAGATGATCCTTTCCTGATTGAATTATGCAAAATCCGTTGCTTACTAACCGTCTCGCTATTGTTTCGACCTGCGCGCTTCCGGCCGAGGACCCGCCGCGGGCGGGCAGGCGGCCGGCTCCATAAGGATGCCGAGGATGGCCGGTTCCATAAGGATGGAGACGGCGGTCTGCGCCGTTTTGCCTACATGGTTTCAGATACTACCATTGCGTCACGCAATATTTTCACGTCGCGGATTGCGCCATCGATTAATTCCTGCTGGGTACCCGCGTATTCGACGTGCACGCTTACCGGTCCGGAAAAGCCGATGTCCCTCAGATGGGCAAAGATCCGATCGGGCTCCAAATAACCTTCGTCGATGGGGCTGGCGTGATGATGAATGCGGGTACGCCCGTTCTGTAGTTCCTTTGTTTTCACCATGCTTTTGATGGCGACGACTTTAAGATAGTCATGGACAATGCTGCAAGCGACCGGAAACCGTTCACCCGCTACACTGAGATGGCCTGCATCCAGATAGGCGCCGATATAATTCGGGTCGAACCCTTCGATCAAGTCCAGTACGCCGGCGGCTGTGCATCCCATGTAATATCCCGAATGGGTATGATAAACCACTGTAACACCGTGTTTTTTTGCCAGTTTCTCCCATCCCTGAATAAGCCGACGGGTACGTTGCAACGTTTCCCGGTAGTTATCCTGCAGCGGCTCAAATCCCACATATCCCATCTTGAGAATGCGAACACCGCTTGCCGACATAGCGCCGAGAATCGCTTCGGATTTGGGATCGTCGGGATCCACGAGCTGTGGTTTCGTCTCACCCGTGCACATCGGTATGCTCATTCCTTCGTCCTCCATCGCCCTGACCAGACGGGGCAGCGCGGACTCGAAATTGTCCGGGTTTACGGCATAACCGTGGCGGAGCGGAAAGTCAAATCCGTCGACGCCCGAGGCTTTAGCTTGTTTTACGAGGTCATCGATTTCAAATCCCGAGAGGTGTTTCGCGAACAAGATAAGTTTCATGTGTTCAATTCCCATGGCATGTTTTCCGATGGACACGCTGCATTGGTTTGCCGACTCCCAGCAATTCGCCCGTTCCGCCGGCAGTTGCGTGAACGCGAAATCCTCAGATGCAAGACGATACGGTTCTCCAGAGGTAACCTTCACTTCGCCCCGCCTGCGGCCGCGGGCAGGTTTCGGTTGCTTCAAGCGACATGATATCAGGCCACAAGCGATCATTCAATGTAATTTTTTTCAAGCCTCGCCTGGTTCAAAAGACCTAAGGCGGGCTTCGCCCGCAGCCCAGAGGTCAGAGGTTAGAGGTCAGAAGTCAGAAGTCAGAGGTCAGATTTTTCTTTGCTGACCTCTGACCTCTTGCCCGACACCATCCATGGCTTCGCGTCATTTTTCTTGTTTTTTTACGCAACC
>PWZG01000099.1 GCA_003567575.1 PVC group bacterium
GTCGTGCCAGGGCACGGCCACGTACATCATCTTCATATGCACGGAACCGCTGCGCCGCTCGGACCCGCCGACGGTATCGGGGGGTTCGCCCAATAACTGCCGGATCTCCGGACGCCGGGCATGGTTGTCCATGGTCCGCGGATCCTCATGGCTGTCGCCAATGACCCGGCCGTCATTGCGTACGACCGTGAAACGGTACCCTGTATCCTCGCCCAGAGTTTTACACAACGCATCCACCCCGTCGCCGGAAACGGGGAAATCCGGCAAACGGTTCAGGCTGTCCTTCAGCATGAGCGCCGCGGCCCGCAGACTTTCACGGGTCTGGGTATAATGTTCGTTGCGGGCGCTGCGCAACGCCCAGCCGTTCGCGGCCAGCAAGGTCAGCACAATGAGCACCAGATACGACGCGTAAATGTAGGTGAACAAATCATGCCGTTTCATGTCGCACCGTCCGGACGTTTCATGCGGTACCCGATTCCCCGCACGGTTTCGATGACGTGTCCCGCGTTCCCCAGTTTCCTGCGCAAACCGACAATCTGCACGTCGACCGAACGGTCGGTCACCGGATAATCCTCGCCGCGGACCGCATCCACAATCTGGTAACGGGTAAACACCCAGCCGGGACGTTTCGCCAGCGCATGTAACACCTGAAACTCGGTGAATGTCAGGTCGACGGGTTTCCCATGGACCGTGACCTCGCGCCGTCCCGGATGGATATCGATCCCATGGACACTGATCGCCTCGTGCTTGCCCGGCGGCTGAGAGGTTCCAGACGATCGCCGCAGAATCGCCCGGATTCGGGCAACCAGTTCGCGCGGCCGGAACGGTTTCGTCATGTAGTCATCGGCACCCACTTCCAACCCGGTCACGATGTCGCTTTCCTCGCCTTTCGCCGTCAGCATCAGGATGGGAATATGCCGGGTCGCGACATCGCTTTTCAATCGCTTGCAAATCTCAAAACCGTCGATGCCAGGCAGCATTAAGTCGAGCAACACAAGCGCCGGTTCGTTCTTCACCACCCTTTCCAACGCTTTTTCGCCGGTGTTGCACTTGAGAACCGTGTACCGCTCCTTGTCAAGATTGTAGACGATCAACTCCAGAATGTCGCGATCGTCCTCGACCACCAATATCGTTTCGCGTGCCATGCCGACTCCCTTCACGCGGGTTCGCGCGTATAGTCTTCGACGTGATGACGAATAATCTCGCCCGTTCTCATATAAATGACATCTTCAGCGATATTGGTCGCGTGATCGGCGATGCGTTCCAGATCCCGGGAGACCGAAAGCAGATGGACCAAGGCCGTTACCTCGGCGTCCGGGCGCCGAAGCAAGGCTTCAACGTTTTTATACATGGCTTTGTTGATGGCGTCGACCTCGTCATCGGCTTTGCACACGGCTTGCGCCGCCGTACTGTTCCCCTCGACGAACGCATCCACCGCCGCCTTGAGCATGGCTCTGACCTTGTCGGTCATGCTATCAAAATCGAATGCGGCCGGCAAGGCGTGCGGGCAGGTGGCCAGATAACAGGCCCGTTCGGCGACATTGACGGCCAGGTCGCCGATCCGTTCCAGGTCGTTGTTGATTTTGAGCACGGCGACCAGCGCACGCAGGTCGACGGCCACTGGTTGATATAACGCCAGGGCTTTGAGACAGTCCTCTTCGAGTTCGACCTCCATCTCGTCGATGGCTGCATCCGCGTTCATCACGAACTGGGCCATGACTTCATCCTGTTCCGCCACGGACCGCGTCGCCAGCGTCACGTTTTTCTCGACGAGCGCGCACAACGACAGTAGTTTTGTCTTGATCGACTCGATTTCCCGCTGTAAATGCCTGATCATATTGGGGTGTCCTTGAATCAGCCGAAACGGCCGGTGATGTAATCCTCGGTGTGTTGCTTTTCCGGTTTCGAAAACAATTTGGTGGTCATGCCGTATTCTATCAACTCACCTTCGTAAAGGAAGGCCGTATAATCGGAGACACGGGCTGCCTGCTGCATGTTGTGGGTGACGATGATAATGGTGTAAGCGCCGCGCAGTTCGCCGATCAAATCCTCGATATGCGCCGTTGCCTTGGGATCCAGCGCGGAGGTGGGTTCGTCCATCAGCAGGATTTCCGGGTCGACGGCCAAAGCGCGGGCAATACACAGACGTTGTTGTTGACCGCCGGAAAGGCCGAGCGCGTTGCGGTCCAGCCGATCCTTGACTTCCGACCATAGGCCGGCCCGCGTCAGGCTGCGCTCTATAATATCGTCCAACTGCGCGCGATTAACGCCACCGGTCAGCCGGGGGCCGTAGGCGATGTTGTCATAGATGGATTTCGGGAATGGATTGGGTTTTTGGAAGACCATACCGATTCGCCGGCGCAGGACGGTGACGTCAAGATTTTTGCCGTACACGTTTTTGCCGTCGAAAACCAACTCGCCTTGAGCGTGACAGGAAGGGATCAAGTCGTTCATGCGGTTGATCGCCCGCAGTAACGTGCTTTTGCCGCAGCCACTGGGACCGATCAACGCGGCCACCTTGTGCGCCGGGAATCCGCATGAGACCTTTTGCACGGCCTCGAAATCACCGTAATAGACTGAAAACGAACGGGCGGTGACGTGCATGATCTTCGCATCGGCATGGTCTGAGAGATTATCGTTCATGGGGTTACCCTCGCAGTTTTTTGGAAATTCTGGCGCGCATTGAAATCGCAAAAACGTTAAGCAGCAGGACGATGCCCACCAGGGTGGTCACCATACCGTACTGCACGTGACGTATTTCATCCACGGCTTCGTGTTCCGTGGCCAAGTTGTAGATGTTCCATGACAAGGCCGGCGTGGGATTGTCAAAGACTTCCCAGGGGCGCAAGCCCATGCCGATACTGACGGCGGCCGTGAAAATGATCGGCGCGGTTTCGCCGGCGGCGCGTCCCATGCTGATGACCGTCCCGGTCAGAATGCCGGGCATCGCCGCCGGCAGAATAACCGTCAGCACGGTCCGCCAGCGACCGGCGCCGAGACTCATGGCGGCCTCCTTGTAGGCTTGAGGAACGGCCAGGATTGCCTCTTCGGAGGCTCGGATGATGGTGGGCAGGATCAACAGCCCCAGCGTGAGTGATCCCGCCAGCACGCTCTTAGAGGGTGAGACGCGAATGGTGTGAATGAAAAAAGCCAGACCGAACAGACCGAAAACAATGCTGGGAACGCCGGCCAGGGTGCTGACACAGGTCCGCAACAGACTGACGATTCGGCCGGGTTTGGCGTACTCAGTGAAGTAGATGGCGGCCAAAATCCCCAGCGGTACGGCGAAAAGAATCGCGCCCAGGGTTAAATACAGGGTTCCCAGCGCCGCCGGTCCGATGCCGCCGAATATGTTGGCATCGTGACTGACATCCGTCAAAAAACGCCAATAAAAGGTAAAACGGGGTCGCATCATGGCTTCGATGTTGGTTTCGATCTCATCGAACACAGGGTACAGGGGGGTGTCAAGGTATCGTTGCTTGCGCGGTTCGGAGACGGATTCACCCATGCGGGACCGGTCGGAATGGTCCCATGACTCGACAAAAAGCAGTTGTTGCAGCTTGACCTGGGTGCGATCCCAGCGGGTTTGGCCGAAGCGGTCCCGCGGCATGATCTGGCGATCGTCGCCGGGCAACGGGCCGAACAGTTCGCGGAGATGACGAACCATCTCGCCATACAAGGTTGTCTGGTCTTCGAGATCGGATATGACGTCGGCAATTAGGTCGAGATCGTCGGCCAAGGCGGGATCGTTTTGCCGTCGTGTGACTTCTTCCAGGCGTATCAAAAGGTTGATCTGTTGTTCGAGATCTTGCATTTCGCGCAAGCGTTGGACGGAACGGCGGATGCGCCGCCCGAGGCCGTCGTCGCGTTCGCCCAGGCGTTCAACGGCGTCGATAGCCTGGTCGAGGCGTTCCTTTTGATGGTGGCGAAATTCGAGCAAACAATCGTACACCGGTTGCCGGGCCGCTTCGGCCAGCGCCATGTCTTCCCGTAGCGCTTCCAAATCGCCACGTTCGAAGAGTTGCATTTCTACTTTACGATGTTCGATGGTGCCGCGGAAAACATAGGCGCCCGCGCCGCGCTTGAACATCGGAACCAGGATAATCCCCAGCGCGCCCAGCATGAGCGCGATCGCAAAGAAGCCGGTGGTTGAAAAGGCGCGATCAAGTAATTTGCGTGTCGATAAACGCATGGTTATTCTCCTCGTAGCCGTCGCCGCTGACGCGCCACAAACCATTCGGCCGCCAGATTGGTTGCAAAACAGAACATCAGCAGACAAAGTCCCATGGCGAACAGTACATGATAGCGATCCGATCCGGTGACATGATCGGCTTCGCCCATCTCGCCGGCGATGGTGGCGGTCAGGGTGCGGATCGGCATCAGGACGTTGTACCAGGGGGTGGGAATTTGCGCGGCGTTGCCGGAGGCCATCCAGACCACCATGGTCTCGCCCAACGCGCGCATGATCCCGAGCATGGAGGCGGCAAACAATCCGCTGCCGGCCGCCGGCAGCACGGTTTTCCAAAGAACCTCGGCGCGGGTGGCGCCCAGCGCGTAACTGCCCTCGCGCAATTCGCGACCGACGGCTTGCAGGGAATCCTCGGAGACGCTGACGACCGTCGGCAGGGCCATGATTCCCAGGATAATCGAGACGTTTAGGGCATTGGCGCCGGTCACGATGCTCAGCGCCTGCAAGCTTAGTCCGACATGGCGCAACACCCAAAAAGCGCCAATCCCCAGCCCCAGCGTCGCGATGCCGCGCAGCACGCCGGCGGCCTTGCGGTTTGTTATGGTGGTGGTCATGACATCGCTCATTACCGCAACCAGCAGCATGAACACCGGTGTGGCCAGCGCCCACCAGGCGATTGTCAAAATCCGGTTGCCGGATTCCTGCAGCAGCGGGGCAAAAACGACCAGCGCAAAGAATCCGTAAGCGACGGATGGAATCGCAGCCAGTACCTCGATGAATGGTTTGGCGATTTGTCGAATCCGAAAGGGCATAACATCACTCAGGCATACCGCGGCGGCGATGCCCAGCGGCACGGCCACCAGGGCGGCGCCCACGGTGACCATGGCGCTGCCGAAAAAAATCGTCAAGGCGCCGAATTGGCCCGGGTCGCGGGACGGGTACCACTGTCGAGAGAGAAAAAACTCACGAACGCCGCGCGCCTGGAAATACGGGAGCGCATCCCGTGCGATAAAGAAGAAAATGAACAGAACCGCCAGGGTTGCCAGTGCGGCGACCGAAAAAAGGGTTCCCTGCCCGATCTTGGCGGCGACGTTCTTGCGTAAGCTGGCGCCCGCGCCGAGAATCAGGTCCGGCGAAGCAACGGCATCCGTTGCTGACGTTGTTGCGTGGTTGTCGGTCATGGTGTTCTCCGTTTGCAAAACTCCATTGATGATTGCATGCCGCAATTCGCCGGATGTTAGAGAAACGTTAGAATTTGGTTAGCAATCCCTCGCCCCCCCCGAAAACAAGATCCCGCCATGGAAACCGTGGTTTCCATGGCGGGGTCGATGTCTTGCCACCGTATGAAGGTCGCGGGTTAGAACAACATCCGCCAGGCGCAGTAGGCGGTCGTGGCGCTCAACGTGCCCGCGTCGGTGTTGGCCAACTCGGCCACTTCCACACCGGTCATGATCTTGTGGTTGTTGCCGTTCATGTAATAATTGGCGCCCACGTAAAAGGCCGTGTATTCGTCGCCACGCTGCGGATTTATACCGGCGATTCCGGCGTCCGCATCGGCCTCGACGACACCCAATCCATCGGCGCGCTGCATGTAGCGGCCGGGAGCGCGAATGCCGCGCGCCTTGTCGGATTCCGCCATTTCGAAGCGGCCGACAAGCTGCACGTTATCCGTGACAAACACCGAGGGTGTAACATAAAAGCCATTGACGCTGTTCCCGTCGTTGTCGCCGGTCATGTATTCCGTGCGCAGATCGAAGCGATTAAGCGCGTAATGCAGGCTGACCGCCATGGCGTCATCGAACTTGCCGCCGAAATTGCCGCCATCGTCATCGCTGGCCAGATAGTCGGCACGTAGTCGGAGTTTGGCGGATGCGAACAATTCATCAAGTGACAGACCGGCGCTGGCGTTGACCAGGTAACTGTTGTCACCGTCCGCATTGCGGTTGTTCCGGTCGGTGTAAACGCCCACCGCATAGGATAACCGTTCGATCCCGCCGGCCAACGACAAACCGTTTTGCGCGCCGGGAACCAGCATGTTGTTGATGGCGGTCCGTTCAACGGTCAGGATTTCGGCCGATGAGGTATTTTCCTCGAAGCTGAACCTCGGCTTGTCGTAGCCCAGCTTGATATAGGCCGCTTTGCGTTCGCGCCATTCGAGAAAAGCGCTGCGCATGCTGAGGTCGGATCCCGGGACGAGATTGGCCTCGAGTTGCGCGCGCACGTTTTCGAACAGTGTGCCGCGCAGTCCGATGCGTGCCCGCCGGATTTCAAAAGTACTGTAAGTGCCGGCATCGGCATCGTTGTCGGCATCGGTCATGCCGAATTGGGCTTGAACACGACCGCGAATCTGCAGATCGCTGAGGTTATGTCTTGTGCTGGGGCGAACCGTGGCGGCCGGTCGATCGGTTTGCGCGTTAATGCCGGACAGCGCTGACAGGAATGTCAGCGAGACGGCCAGGGTCATGGAATTTGTTGATTTCATGGCGTTGTTCCTTCTGTAATGGTGTATGGATGTTATGTCGTTGTCACACGCGCTGTGCGTGCGCTTTGGGTTGTTTTTGTCGTTAAGGTTCAATGTTGGCAATAGCTTGCCGGGTCCGCGGATAATTTATTCGATTGTCGATGACACCTCCTTTTCTCTGAAGCATTGCTTTCGGGTAACAGGATGCCCGAGAATGATTAGCTTTGTATGAGCCTGCGGTTAGAAAATCAGTAAATAAATGGTAAGCGTTCGCGGTTCACGGTTGCGGAAAAGACTGAGTCAAGCTTGCTTGCAAAGGTTTAATCGCGTTCTCATGCCACGCTAACGCGAACATGGTTTCATGATTACCAGTCGCCACCCAAAGGCGGGGTTGAAGTATCGAAACCGCCGGGACGGGTGTTGAACAATAAAATTTACTGAACCATATAACCGCAGGTGTTTGGATGAATGAACAAATGAGGTCCAGACCTCAAAACAACAGAAAGGAGGCTTCGAAGGAACAAGGCGTAAAGCTGTGAACGGGACGGACAACGAAACAACAGGCGATGAGTATTCCTGAAAACAGGAAAACAACAGGAGAAACTATGAAGACGAAAAGATGTGGACAACTTTTGACGGGTGTGGCGATAGGTATGGTTGCCGTGACAACCGCGTTTGCGGAACAGCGGATTGTGATTGACGGCTCGACGACGGTAGGACCTATAGCCAAGGCGTTCGCGGAGTATTACATGCGGAATAATCCGGACGTCAATGTAACGGTCAGCGAATCCGGCAGCGGTAACGGCGCGCGCAGCATGGTCAACAGCACCTGCGATATCGCCATGATGTCGCGATTCATGAGGGTGAGCGAATTCAAAGCGGCCGTCGAGAACGACGTCATGCCGGTCGTTCATGTGGTGGCGCTGGACGGTCTGCCGATATTGGTGCATCCCAGCAATCCGGTGTCGGATCTTTCGGTGGAACAGATTCGGAATATCTACGCCGGAACCATCCGCAATTGGAATCAGGTTGGCGGTCCGGACCGCGAAATCGTGGTGATCAGCCGCGACACGAATAGCGGCACCTACGAAACCTTCAATGGCCTTGTGATGGCCGGCGAGAAAATCCACGGTCGGACCGAGTACGTCGGCAGTAATGGCGGCATTCGTCAGCGGGTGCAGACGACCCCGGCGGCGATCGGTTACGCGGGGCTGGGGTTCGTCGATGCCACCGTCAAAGCGCTGAAGGTCGACGGCGTCATGCCCAGTGAGGCTACGGTGCGGACGGGCGAATATGCGATTGCCCGGCCATTGTACATGTTCACGAATCAATATCCCGCCTTGGGTAGTCATTTATACCGCTTCATGACCTTGCACTTGACCTCGGAAGGCGAGGAAATGGTCAAATCGATCGGCTTCATTCCCGTCACGCAGTACGGCTTCTGAAAGCTTGATCACAGACAACAAAAGAAGGCTCGGCGCGACGCCGGGCCTTTTTTGTTTTTTTCTTTCGCGGGGGTCTTGATTTCCAATCAAAAAATGGTATCATCCTTCGCGGCATGAATCCTACCCATCCGACCGTTCATTCGGAACGCCGACCTCGTTGTTTCGCCAATGCCTGCGGCGTCTGGCGTTTACGCATACAGGGCACAGCCGATCTGCGTCATCTGCTCGACATGGACGAAGCCCTTTGGGCAGCGAGCAGCGCGCCCGTCGATGGATTGCATTTCGACAAACCAACCTTGTCGTTTCTGGATGCCGACGGTGACCGACGTATCCGCTGCGAGGAGTTGCGGGCGGCCGTGCGATGGTTTTTTCAGGTGCTGAAAGCGTCACCGCCGCCGAATGCAGCGGAGGACGGATTATTGCTGGACGAACTGGATACTGAAACCCCACAAGGCCGCGAAGTCCATGCCGCGGCGATTCGGACGCTGGAAAACACCGGCCGCGCATTGACCTCGGCGCTCACCCTGGCTGATGTTACGGACCGCAAACGCTTATTGGCCGCCACGGGCAGTAATGGTGACGGGGTTATTACGCCCACCAGCGTCGAGGATAATCGTCGGCTTGTAACCCTGGTCGAAACCATCATGACCGCGATGGGCGCCGTTCCCGACGTCAGTGGTCAGGATGGCGTCGACGCCGAACGGATCAACCGATTCTACCAGGCGTTACGCGATTACGTCCGGTGGTTGGATCAGGGCTGGACTCCGGACACGTCTACCGAACCTAATCTTTCCATGTTCCCGGCCAATTCGTGGCCGGATGCCGCGGCCGCGGTCAGGCAGGTACAGGATAAACTTGACGACTATTTCGCGCTCGCTGACATGGCGCGCTACGACGGTCGCGCCGCTACGGCCGCCAATCCGGGTGATTCCGAATGGGGCGGTTTACAGGGCCGAACTTCCGCCGATCTGCGCGAACTGCTGGCCAAGGGTCCGGTAGCGCCGGTATCCGATAATGACCACTTGGTTTTCGAAGGGCCCATCAATCCCGTATTCGCACCCGCCTTGATGCAATTCCGCGAGCGCGTCTGGCGGGGGTTGTTCCCGCGTTCAGAACAGGCTATGTCGCGGGAACAATGGTGTTTGGTACGTTCACTGTTCAAAGCGTATGAAGAACGAATGGCGGATAACAAGGGCGCCGCGGTCGAGGGACTTGGTATCGAAACCATCCGAGATCTGTTGGCGAATGACGATCGTGATGATCTGCTAAGCCGAGTCGCACAAGATATTGCCGCCGGCGCGGACATTGCCGCGGTCAGTCAGGTAGAGAAATTGCTGCGTTTCAAACAACATCTGACTGAATTTGCCAATAATTACGTGGCATTTCCCGATTTTTACGATTTCAATCGCAAAGCCGCCTTTGAAATGGGAACGCTGATCATGAACGGACGTCGGTTCACGCTGTGTGTTCACGTCGATCTACCGGCGGAGCATGGGGCGATTGCCAAACTGGCGGGAATCTATCTGATGTATTGCGAGTTGTCACGGCATGACACGCCTGAAAAACGACGTGTTGCGGTCGCCGTTACCGCCGGCAATACCCGCGAGATTTACGTTGGCAAGCGCGGGGTCTTCTGCGATCGTAGCGGCCGCTATTGGGATGCACGAGTCACCTCGCTCATCGAGAACCATATCAGCTTGGCCGAGGCATTATGGGCGCCGTTTAAACGTTTCGGAGAAGTGATTTCGTCGCAAATCGAGAAGCTGACGGCATCCCGCGAAAAGAGTATCGAGAAAGAATTCGACGCCGGATTCAGTCAGGTGTCCCAGACGGTTGACGCCGGTCCGCCGACGGCCGCGGCGTCTCCGGCATCGAATCAAAACGCCAGACCGATCATGGGAGGTTCCGGGGGAATGTTTGTCGGGGGCAGTGTCGCGGTGGCAGCCTTGGGAACGTCCTTTGCCTTCATCTCGAAGACATTTTCGGAAATCGGGCGCATCAATTTTCTTTATACCGCCGCGGTTATCCTTTTGATTATCTTGCTGCCGACACTGATTCTGGCGTTGTTACGGTTGCGTGCTCGCGACATCAGCAACATCCTCGAAGCCTGTGGCTGGGCCATCAACGGTCGTATGCGTTTGACCCTGCGGCTCGCGCGTATCCTTTCCTACGCGCCGGGATTGCCTCCGGACGCCTTCAAATGCGGAACCTTTGCCATGAATCCGCCCGGATGGTTGCGGTGTGCCAACCCGTCACGGCGTCGTTTGGTGGTTTTGCTTGGATTGCTGGCGGTTCTCGCACTGGGTTGCCTGATTAGCCGATACTTTTTTTAATCTTCACGCTGGCAAGTATGGTTCTCAGTAGGGCGGGCCGTCCCGGACCGCGCAAGGCCCGGCGGCGTGCGTGGGCCAATAAGGGACCTTGGCCAGCCCTTGTCTGAGAGAACAGGGTGTCGGGTGTCGGGTGTCCTCACACTTAATCGCTACTCTTGCTCGGATACGCTTAAACGACCCGCTTAAACGGACACCGGCGGCAAGATATCTCTTGCTTCGAACAACCTGAGCTTGCTCAGAGGCCCCCACTCGTTTGAGAGAACATAGGAAAAGATGGACGATAGCCTTCCGTGTGGCGCATGTCGGCCCGACGTGCGCCTCCGGGTGTGCGGGCCGTTGGGTGCCGAGGTCGGGCCGACCTCGGCCAC
>PWZG01000015.1 GCA_003567575.1 PVC group bacterium
AGTCTTCATGTAAAAGTTTACAGGCATTTATGGTCTGTATCCGGTCGCCGTTGCCGGCCCATCACGCATTCAACGCCGGTTTGGACTAATTCTCAAAACCGACAATATCATGCCAGAATGACCGCCCGGCGTCAAATCGGCGGCCGGGTACCAGGCTTATGCGAAATTGATGTTATCGGTAATGCCCGTCTCGCCCGCTCTGTGCAGGAGACGAATCACATGCGCGCATTCGTCGATACGGGTTCTTCTGCGGATCAAGATCACGAGACCGCCATGTCGCCGGTTACGGGCCAGATCAAGGAAATCGTCGCGATTGCAGGTCATCAAGACCCATCGGTTTCCGACTGCATACTCAAAGACACGCTGATCGCTCGCATCGGCAGGCATGACCTCTCTAACAAGAATCACCGTGTGTCCCGCCTGTGACAACACGCGGCCAATCTCGGCCGGAACGTCGTGATCCAGCAACCAATTCACGCTTCCGTCCCCGCCATCTGCTCGGCCACCGCGAGGTCTATCTCCGCCTTATGGTCCTCATAGTACGCCAGGCATTCATACACCTGAGCGCGAGTCAGGTTCGGGAAGCTCTGGACCACGCCGTTTACATCGGCCCCCTTAAGCAAAAGGCCCATCACATCATGCACGCCAAGACGTGTTCCAGCCAAGATCGGTCGCCCGGAGCGAACTCCAGCGGCTGCCGTAATATACCTGTAGGATTGTTCCACCGTTTGCATTGTTTGTCCTTCTCCATGGCCATTCGGGTCAGTCAAGGCTTGATATTCGACATTGCCCGCCTTCATTCCAAATCCCATCATGATCCCAAGCGTTTCCCAATCCGTTCGCCGTTGCCGGCCCATCACGCATTCAACGGCCGGTGCGGTCCCATTCTCGAAACCGGCAATATCATGCCAGAACAACCGGCCTGCATCAAACCAAAAGGACAACGGCGCGACCGAAATCTCATTTTAGCGGCCACCTATGGTCACGGTGGCGCGCTCGGAGATCGCGCCCTACCCCGGAAACAAAAGCCTGACCCACCGCTGTCACGATCGCCGTCCATGACCAGAACGCGTCGCCGATCACGTGCGGTGAGGTCACACGGATGCTTACCCTTACGCATCGGCAATCAATTTGCGCGAACCGCGGTATGCGGCATTTGCATCCCATCTTGCCAAGGCCCGGGCACGGGCAACCAGCATGCCTTGATCCGTTGTTCTTCTTGTTCTACAAACAACTCTAACAGACGTTTACCGGCGTCCGTTTGCGCCGTCATCGCCATCTGTTGCGCATACGCCAGAAGCCGGAGATCTTCCGCCAGATTCCCAATTTGATTCATCTCAACCATCCTCTATGCTTTTTGCCTCACGCCCATACTCTGCCAAAAGCGTCCGTTTTTTTCTATGGGGTGAAACCCTACCGTGATGCGGGCCGACGGGTTTGCGATTACCTGCAATCATATCCATATCGTTGATCACATCGTCACGGTCTTCTCAACCATGCGAAGTTTAAAAAATGACATTGAGCGATCGCTTGTGGCCTGATATGATTCCTCTTGAAGCAACCGACCCGCCTACCAGGCCGCGGGCAGGGCGAAGCCAATGTTACCCTTGAACGTGGTTTGGAAGCGCAGCATCAGGAACTCAGGAATTCAGGAAAGGACCGCAGGTCATGAATCGCAGGTTACGTCACTATCGACTGTTTTGGAATGATTTTCCTATCAAGCCGGAACAACCCATCCGTTTTTTTCCTGGCGGCTGCAACCGGTTGCGTGTAGAAACCGAGTCACCCTTGCTGGACAGCGTGGTCGCACGGCTTGAGGTCATCGCGCCGGACGGTCGGATCCAATCCCGAAGCCTGTCGCTTGCACAAGGAAAGGCGGAAACGGATATGGGCCGTTTTTGCGTTCCGGCGGAATATGAATACGAGGCCGGCGTGGTGTATCGGTGCGGTTACCGTTGTCGTATTACCATTGAAGATAATGCGGACAAATCGATCCTGGCACATTTCGCCATGGCAGCGGTTTGTTCCCGCGATCCGGACGCCGAATGGCTGCTGCCCGGCGCGCCAGACCGTTGCGTATACAACGACGGCTATATCCCTGAACAACCCCCTCCGGGTCAACGCCGGAAATCAACGGCCCATTGGGACCCGTTTGATCACAGCGCCGCCGCCATGCAACCACCATTGCAATTGCGGCTTGATCCCGCGGTGTTAGTCGACCGCAACCGTGTCACGCTATGGTACCGCACACGACCGGAACCGGCGGTGGCGGCGATGCAGGCACGCTTGAGGGTCCACAACCCGAAAGGTCGGGACATACTGGATCCGGTCGAGGTCGCGGCCGACGCCGAATGGCGGAGCTGGTCGCCGGACGTGAGCCAGTGGCCGTCCGGCAAGTACACCCTGGAATTGCAGCCGGCGGCGATGTTTGACGGCGCCCTTTGGGAAGACGGGCCCCGCCTGGAGTACCGCCGCAAGGCGGATGACCATCTGTGTGTTCAGATCTCCCCTTACGCTCCCTACGGTCTTCGGCGCGATGTATCGCGTGACGAAATCATGATCGATGACTGGCCGGTACCGTTGCCGGAAGGCTGGCAGACCGACACTTGCGGGATGGGAACGGCCCTGCTGTGCAACGGCAACCCGGCAAGCGATCCGGTGCTTATCGATTACGGACTGCAAGGCCACTACGCCATCTTTGCCCTGCCCGTCAACAACATCATGATCCGGGCCGGCAAAAACGAGGTGATGCGCCGTATTCACGAACCGGAACGACCGGAATTCGGCGAACTATTCGTCACCGTAGCCGACCTGACCGATCAAGCCATTGAACTGCATGCCAACGATCTGGACAGGATACGTTCCGTGCTGGAGCCGGACGCCGATTTGTCTGAGGAAATATCGAGTCTGTATGCAGGTGACGGAACGCGTCCGACGCCCTTTGATCCAACGGTTAACGGAGGGGAAGTCCGCTCGGGTATTCGCCATCTCCGCCTGGTGCCGGTCACTCCCCGCTCCGTCAGCGCGTTTCGCAAACAAACGGCGAATCCGCCCTATGAACTGCGCGGCGTGGATGACTGGTGGTGTTACTTCCAGGGCGCCGATCGCGTGGATCCGGGACAGATCGACGCGATTGTGCGCGGTCAACGAGAATTGGGAATCAAGGTCCTGAATTGGGCGGTCGGCCGGTCCTGGGTACAGTATCCCAGCCGTTTACCGGACGCGCAAATGTTTCCCTGCACTCCGCTGAATACGTCGCAGGCAACCGTTAAACGGTATCACGCCATGGCATGGTCGAAAATCCTGCGCTCCTGCGATTGTCTTGGCTATCCGCTGGAACACCGTAACCAATACAATGTGCGCATCCAGGGTTGGCTGGCCATGAACCGGCATTATGCACCGAATTACTCGGACGGATACTTCACCTCAAACTGGGCACGCGAACATCAGGACTACTGTCTTTACAACAAGCGTGGCAACGCCATCGATGTCAGCCGCATGGAATATTACTTTCCTGAAGTCCGCAAGGAACGACTCGATATTCTTGAAGAAGTCGCCGGTTACGGTCCCGACGGTCTGGTGATCGGTTGTTGCCGTCAACCACCAATGGCCGGCTATAATCCCACCATGGTGGCCGCTTACAAAGAAAAGACCGGTGTCGATCCGGCGACCATCGACATCGATGACGGTCAGCCGTACCTGGACTGGATTAAGTGGCGGTCCGGTTTCTTTACCGAGTTACTGCGCGAACTGTCCCATCGACTGGATCTGGTCGAGAAAAAGATTGGATACCGGGTACCGGTCGTGGCGCGCGTTCCCGGCATCGGGTTGCCGTGGAATCTTGCCCAGGGCATGGATGTAAGCACCTGGATCAGAGAAGGGCTGATCGACGAGCTGCAACTTGATCCGCTGGAATGCGCCGCCGGCCAGGCCAGCCACGATGTGCGCCCTTACCTGGAATTATGCCGTGCACAAGGCATCCCGGTATTCGGCGGCGTCAATACCACGACCGGAATCAACCTGGGCTGCGGTCGGGATGACTACACGCCGGCAACCGCGTTGCGCCGGGCGATCGGTCTGCTGCAAGCCGGCGTAGACGGGATCGAACTCTACGAGGCCGAAATAATGTCGCGCGGTTGTGAGCGGCGCTGGCTGATTCCGCTGCTGGCCGATCCTGCCCGGGCACAACGTTGGCTGGCGGAATCGAATATCGATGCCGTCTTCCCTATAACAGCCCGCAACGCGGCGCTGGGTCACGACAACCATTGGTTTGCCGCGCACCAAACCCTTCACGGCGCACACAACATGCCACGCGGCACAAAACAGGCCCTTTGAAAATGAATATGCAAAAAATAAATATGCAAAAACTGATTATCGACACCGATCCCGGCCAGGATATCGACGATATCCTCGCCCTCGCGTTTGCCTTGCAACGTCCCGAGCTGGATGTCAAGGCCATCACCACAGTTACATGGCCGTCCGACAAACGGGCTCGCATGGTGAAACGGCTGCTGCGCTATCTGGGCCGTGCCGACATTCCTGTCGCGGCCGGCATGCAGTTCCCGCTGCGCCCGTTCCCGGAAGCGGAATCCCGCGGTCAATATGACCTGGCGCGCACGATGAATCATTACTCCTTCGCCGAACCGGAAGATACGCGCGACCAACCGGATGATCTCGATGCCATTGGCCTGATAATCCGCACCATCGAGCAGCACCCGGGCGAGATTGTGCTTGCCTGTATTGGACCCCTGACCAATATCGCCTGCGCACTGCGGCGAACACCGGAAATCGCGGGCAAGATCAAGCATATTGCCATGATGGGCGGTGAACCGGCGCTCAATCGCAAGGAACACAATGTCGCCTTCGACTATATAGCCGCCGACACGGTGCTGACCTGCGGCATCCCGATCTATATGGGAACCTGGGATGTAACCCGCCGGTTTATACTCTCGAAGGAGGATTGCGAATTATTCAAAAACAATCCCTCCCCGCTTTGCCAAGCCCTTGGACGAGCGATCGATGCGTGGCAATCAATTCAACTTCGGAAACCCGGACCGGTTATGTACGACATATTCCCGTTCGTCTGGTCGTTCGACCGCGGCTATTACACGATGCAATCCATGCCGCTAATGGTCGAGACCCAGGGTGAGATTACACGCGGTATGACCGTCGCATGCAACAAAGGAGCGACTATCGAAGTTACCACCGATATCCGATCCGCTGAATTGCGGGAGTTGTATCTAGACACAGTCCTATCAAAAAGTCTGTAATGCCCGATCATAGTGTTCGGTGTTAACGAGGGTCCTGCTCCATACGCCACCATTCCGCACGCGCGGCGCGTGCTGCCGCAGGAAACGTATCGCCGTAGCGATCGATAAACAACTGCCCGTATTCACGCGCCTCCTGGTGTTGTCCCATGCGTCCTTTCGCGCGTGCCAGGCCGAAAATTATCAACGGGGTATCGCCTTCCTGTTGCCGCAACCGTTCGTAGATCGCGGCGGCGGCGGACCATTCGCCGCGCTGTTCGGCCAGTTGAAGCGATACCATTTCCCGATACGGCTCGAACACGCCGGCCGCCTGAAGCGTTGCGTCGATGTCGCGACTTGCCGTCGCATCCCCAAGCGCCGTTGCCGTGCGGGCTTGCTGCTGCCACAATGCCAGAGTAACGGCATCAACCGTCGGTTCCCGGTGAAACATGCCCCACCCCGCCGCCAGCAACAGACACACCGTTGCCGCCATGGTGAGCGCGGTACCCTGGGGCCGTAACCGCCGTATGACACTGGTTATTATGCCACCGCCAGCGCCAGTATCATAAGCTAAACTTTGCGCCGCCGCCACCGACGTATACCGACGCAGCGGTTCCGGTGATTGGAAATCCAATGTCGCAAACTGTTTTCGCCGGCATCCGTCGTCGATCCGTTTCAACAACCCCCAAGCGCCCAGCCGCGTCAGAGTCCGGCGCCACATCCAGATTTCCGTTGCCGCGGTGTATCCGGCGGCATCGCGCAATGCGGGAATCAATCCAAACTCCGCATGCATCAGTAAACGGCCAATCCATACACCCGGTAATCCCGGCCATAACAGTGGGAACACCGCCATGCGAGGCGATGCCGGTTCGCGTCCGCCGCCGACGCGGCGGGCGTCAAAGAGACCGGTCAGGGGATCACTCATGAACTCGAGCAGTCCTGCAATCAGTTGTTCCCGTTCGTCGACCAGTTGCGTATCCGGCTGCGTCCGCAGTTGCCGCAACGCATCGATTTCCATTAATAACAGGACCGGCAAATCGGGGGTTGCCAGGTTATCGCGATAATTCCGCGCATCCCATGCTTCCGTCGCCGAACGCCGGCAGGGTAATCCGATGCGTTCGGGATCGAAATGGGTCATGGCCGCGAAGAAAGCCTTTCGCAACGCAGGCTGGATTTCGCCAACCCATGCCTCATCGGGAAAGCGCCGCTGAACCCGAGCGGCGACACAGGCCCACAAGGGCCAGGCCGCGACTGTGCTCCCCGCTTCAGTCCCGCTTGCGACGGCGCTGTCTACCAGCAAACCATCTTCGCGTTGTTGCGTCAATACTTTGGCAATCAAACGCCGACACCGTCGCGGATCATTATCGGCCAGCATCATGGCAGGCAGCCATAGTGCGTTAATCGATGGTTCCACAGCCTTGTCGTTACCCGTCAACGTATCCAGCGCATCAATGAATGCCGGATCCTGCAACGCGTTATTTCTTTTTGCCAAGGGTAACATTTCGAATCGTTCGGATTGGTTTAGGGTTTAGTGGCTTATTCTAACGCCTCTGTCACAAATAACAAGAAAAAGGATGCGGAAGATCATGGATGGGATTCGGCGCCGGGTATCGCGTGTCGATTCGTTCGCCAATCGACACGCGACACACGACACACAGGACTGAGCGGCGGCGGCAAAACGCAAGTTCGTCTAGGAATCAATCAGCGCGAAGAAATTGCGATTCTTCGCCGCTGAACACTGAATTGCTGACTTGAATTTCCGACGAGGCGTGATATGATCTCATTGAAGCAAGTGCGATGCCGGTACATGAATGCAAGATAACGGATAATGAGCGGGTGCTGGAAACGGTTCGTTACGTGTTAAGCATTCATCACAATAGGTCGTCTTTTTTAATCAACAATAAATACATTACGAATTCCTTGAATAACGAATATATCAATGTAGACCTTGGCGACCGGTCGTATGCGATTCGGATCGCCACCGATTTCGGACCGTTATCCGCCTTGCCCGGCAACGGACGCAAAACGTTGTTGATATCGGATACGAACGTATCGCCCTTGTATGGCAACGTTTGCGCGGCGGCTTTACAAGCGGCGGGTTTCACGGTGATTCCGGCAACGGTTGCTGCCGGTGAACCGTCGAAGAATCTACATGTGACGGAGGTATTATATAATGCCTGCGCGGCGGCGGGACTCGACCGTTCCTCGAGCATCACGGCTCTGGGCGGGGGCGTCGTTGGCGATTTGGCCGGCTTTGTCGCGGCAACCTATTTACGAGGGCTTGATTTTATTCAGGTCCCCACCAGTCTGCTGGCAATGGTCGACAGCTCGGTAGGCGGCAAGACCGGAGTAAATCTCGAGGCCGGCAAGAATTTGGTGGGCTGCTTTTATCAGCCGACCGAAGTGGTCATCAATCCGGAGACGTTGAAAACCTTACCGGAACGGGAATACCGGTCTGGACTGGCGGAAGTTTTCAAGTACGGTTTGATTCTGGACGGCGATTTTTACCGTCGCTTATCGGATGCCGGGGAAGCGTTACGCGAACGTCACGACGGTTTACTGGCCGGTGTTATTGCCCGTTGCTGCGCATTGAAGGCAGATGTGGTAGCAAGCGATGAGCATGAACGTGGCGGGCAACGCGCGCTTTTGAATTTTGGCCATACATTCGGTCATGCCATCGAGGCATGGAGCGGCTATGGCCGGATGCTGCACGGCGAGGCCGTGGCCATCGGCATGGTGTTTGCGGCCCGTCTGTCACAGCGATACGGCGGTCTCAACGGCGACGATGTCGAACTCCTGGAACAGAATCTGACCGCAGTGGGGCTACCAATCCGACTGCAGGCGGAAGCCGACGCCTGGCCAGATATCCGGCAGCGGATGCAGAGCGACAAGAAATCAGCGGGCGGCAGTTTACGTTTTGTATTGCTGGACGGGATAGGCAGCGCCGCGGCGAACCGTCGGGTTACGGAATCAGACCTAACGGAGGTTTGGAATGTCATCAGTCACTGAATGGATTGTGCGCGAATATTTCGAGCAACGCGACTATCTGGTTAGCCAGCCGCGCAAATATATCGGTCCCGGTTCGCATCAACCCGGCCGCGAAGAACCGGAGCTCCTGGTCTTTAATCCCGCCGTGCGCCGCGTTGTGGTACCGGAAGAGATTCTCTGGAACGGGAACGCGTTGCATCAGATTCCAGTCGCAATGATCGGGGTGCGCGGTTGGCATACGCAACGTTTTTCAGCGGCGCGTATGGGCGCGCTACCGGAACTGCTCCAGTTTACCTCGTCCCGGGTAATGGAGGAAACGACCCGACGTTTGGGAGGGATGAAGCCCGTCAAAATTTTGTGTATTCCCCGGCTGCCGGCATCGCCGGCATTACGGGATGATGCCTTGCGATTGCTGCGCGAACGCGGTATCGACGGCGTTATTCTTTTCCGGACCATTCTCGATGAATTAATCGCCATGGTCGATGAGCGCCGGCATTACGAAAAATCCGATTTACTGCAAATTTTGCGGTTATTGAAAACACATGGCTTGCTTGGCGATGGCCAAATGGATTTGTTCACACGCCGCCGCCGCGTTTCCGGCGCGCGAAAAGCCGCGTCCGGCAAAGCCGTCCGCAAACCGGCAAAACCAAATTCCGCCGACAAGTCATGAGGTTTTCGTCGGTGGCCCGCGGCGCATCTGTTGGCTGGCTCAGGCAAGCTCATACAATGTATCATCGTGCCGGATTGGCCGTACCGTTTTCGGATGATGGGCTTTTGGGGTATCGTCGCCGGCGGCCGCATCGATATCCGCATCGAACGGATCTTCATTTTCGAGAACATCACCCATTTCCGCTTCGATCCGTTCCGGATCCTCGCCTTTTTCCAGCCGCTGCAACGCTTCCTGCATGCCGTCGCTCAGCGGCATGCCGCTGAGGCTCGAAAACCGGCGCATCAGCGCGGCTGCCTGTCGCGGATCGTCCTCCGATAACGATTCCGCCTCTCCGGCAAGACGTTCCATCGCCTGGGCCATCCGGGATTCCCGCGGGCTTTCGGGCATATCGGCATCCGAATCCGCTGATGCGTCATCACGGCCGGACGGCGTCGCGAAACGCGATACCGCCCGCTTCATTTCAGGCGCCCGGCAACGCGGACAATCCGGGCGGGCGTTCGCATTTATCCGGCGAGAATAGAAATTGAATACCGTACGACAACTGTCACAAAAAAATTCGTAAATCGGCATCGGTTTTTTGCATCCTTTCTCCCCGCGCGGTTTCGCTTCCTTTTGCAGCGGTATTAATCGAGAAATTCCTTTACCCTTTTCAGAATATGTGCCGTCACCGTTGCCGGCTCATCACGGATGGTTGAGACCGTCACGTCGGGTTGTTCCGGGATCTCGTATGGCGCCGAGACGCCGGTGAAATCGTGTAACTCACCGGCACGCGCCTTGCGATAGAGCCCCTTGGGATCGCGCGCTTCGCACACATCCAGCGGCGTATCGATATAGACTTCAAGAAACCGTTCTTCACCGATACATTGGCGTGCAGTTAGACGGTCGTCGTGATATGGCGAGATAAACGCGGTAATGACGATCATACCGGCATCATTCATCAGTCTTGCCATCTGAGCAATACGCCGGATATTTTCCTTGCGGTCTTGAGCGGAAAATCCGAGGTCACGGCAGAGACCGCTGCGAATATTATCGCCGTCAAGCACGAAGGCGACATGACCCATATCGATCAAGCGCCGTTCCAGATAGCGTGCCACAGTCGATTTTCCGGAACCGCTTAACCCGGTAATCCAGACGGTAAGCGGTCGCTGACGCAGCAGACGCCGCCGCTCAGCGTTCGTTACCAGGCTGCTCTCTTTACTGAGGTGTCGAACGCCGGTTTGAACTGCTGCCGGTTGGGACGGTCCGCGATGCCGTGTTCTTTCGATGATCATGCCGCCGGCAAGCGTATCGTTGCTTTGCAAGTCGATGACCACGAACGAACCCGTGTTTCGATTGCGTTGATATTCATCGAATATCGCCGGATGAAAGAAGGAAACATCGACGCGTCCGATTTCGTTCAAATCCAGTTTCATTGCCGGTTCACGATGTAACCCATCGGGATTGATACGGTAATGTAATCGCTGGAATGTTGCCCGCAACATACGTGTTCCCATTTTTATGCCATAGGCATGATTGACTTGCAGCGGTCGGTCCCGCATCCAGATCAGCATGGCTTCGGCATCGGTCGCCACAAAGGGCAGATTCCCCGGATGAGCGAGCATATCGCCGCGACTGATATCCAATTCATCGGCCAGGCATAACGTTACCGACTGCGGGGTAACGGCGTAGTCGCGATCACCGTCAAGCGCGACAATGCGCTGCACCCGGCTTTGCAGACCCGAGGGCAATACCATCACCGTATCGCCCACGCGCACGATGCCCGAGGCAACCGTACCGCAATAACCCCGGAACTCGGCAGTCGGTCGGTTGACATACTGGACGGGAAACCGGAAATCGACCAGATTGCGGTCGCCGGAAACCTCG
>PWZG01000312.1 GCA_003567575.1 PVC group bacterium
GGGCCGAGGCGTCGACTCTCCGACCGAGTCGCGCGAGCGGGCTCGTCTCGACATTCGTCATTTCCCGTCTTCATTCCAAATCCCATCATGATCCCAAACTTTTCCAAATCCGTTCACCGTTGCCGGTCCATCACGCATTCAAGGCTGGTTCGACCCAATTATCAAAACCGACAATATCATGCCAGAACAACCGCCCGGCGTCAAACCGAAGTGCCGGCCCCGGGCGCATATCATTTCCGTCCGTCATTCCCTCGATGGCTCAATAGCGTGTGCTCAGTAGGCGGAATGCGCCCGGAATTGCGGACTCGATTGTTCTCCACTTCTGTTTCCTGCCGTCCACAACGGCAGCATGGAAAAAGACCGGCGGCCGGATCAGGCGAACGTTGAGGACGAAGATTTTGTTGCCGTTCGTCCGCTATCCGCCGCAGGCGGATCAGCCTGTGGCTGACGCGGACACTCAGAACGGCAACTACCCGACAGGCAAAAACGGGCAGGCGCCCCACCGCAAACCTTTTTCAAAATACTGATCCCATCCGTTTACACGGAAGAATCCGGGCTTGCAATGCAGATCGTGTATGACCAGGGAAAATAATACAGTTGACACCCGCTATCCGCCCGTAGTAAAGTATCTTGTTTTGGTAAAAGGCATGTCTTGGCGTATCGTCGGGGCGGGATCGGCTTGCGTTCGCATTTGAATGTACGCGTGGACGGGATCTTGCCTGACGTTTTTTGGGGGGTTGAAACATGAATATCGGCATTATCGTAGCTGGTGGTCGCAGTGCCCGTATGGGCGCGGGGTTGGATAAAGCTTTTATGAATCTGGGGGCCAAGCCGGTGCTGGTCTATTCCCTGGATGCGTTTGAAAAGTGTTCCGTCATCGATGCCGTCGTTTTGGTGGTGCGTAAAGATCGTCTGGCGGCGGCCGAGGGTATGGTTCAGGTTTTCGGTTGTTCCAAGGTCAAGGCCATCGTAGCCGGCGGCGCACAACGTCAGGTCTCGGTGGCCAATGGTCTGGCGGCAGCGGGTGATGAAGCCCGATTCGTTTGTATTCATGATGGTTCACGGCCTTGCGTGACGCCGGAACTTATTGCCGATACGATGAAAACCGCGCGCCGTTACGGCAGTGGTGTCGCCGCGGTAAAGATTGTCGATACGGTCAAGGAAGTTTCCGGATCCGGATTAGTTGTTTCGCGAACGCTTGATCGTAGCCGGTTGTGGGCCGTTCAAACGCCTCAGGCATTCAAAATCTCGATTTTGAGCGATGCACTGGATCACGTACGCAAGAACAAGGTGTCGGTGACGGACGATGCGTCGGCCGTTGAGCTGGCCGGTGGCGAAGTCCGTTTGGTGCCTTCGAGTTGGTCGAACATTAAAATCACGTTGCCGGAGGATCTGGCGCTCGTGGAAACGCTTCTGAAATCATAACCGATATTATGGATAAACCGAAGTTTGCGGTTCTCGGCGATATTCATGGGAACTGGGAAGCCTTAAGCGCAGTGTTGGCGGATGCGGAACGCGAGAACGTCACGCGTTACGTATGTGTTGGCGATGTAGTCGGTTACAATGCGGACCCAGCGAAGTGCCTTGAGCGGATCATGGAGTTGGACTGTATTACGGTTCGGGGCAATCATGATCATTACTGTGCCCACGAGATGAGTTTGCGCTCGTTCCACCCGCTGGCGGCCAAGGTGATGCGGTGGACGCGCGAACAGCTTAGATCGGTCCAGGTGGATTATCTCAGCAATTTACGCATGTCCTGCACGGTCAACGGTTTTCTGATGGTGCATAGCACCTTGGACATGCCCGACAAATGGGGGTATGTGTTTGAGGAGTTGGAAGCGGAATCGCATTTCGCTTACCAGACGACGACCCTTTGTTTTTACGGGCATACCCATTTTCCCGTGGTTTTCGAGAAGGGGGCGCGTATTCAACGGCTACAGCCCGAAAAGATACTTATCACGCTGGGACGCAAGTATTTTATAAACGTTGGCAGCGTCGGTCAGCCCCGCGACGGTATTCCCGATGCTTCCTATGTCATATACGATGCCGCTACGCGGCAAGTAATTTTCCGGCGTGTTCCCTACGATATTCCGGCTGCACAGGCAAAGATCCGTCTGGCATCCCTGCCGGAGCGGTTGGCGGTTCGCTTGGAACTGGGTCGCTGAAGATGGCGTCGGCTTAATGCCAGTCCATACGCGGGTTGACATGGCCGGTGCCCGGATCGCACAGTTTCTCCACGTAACGCTGCAATTCGCGATCGTATTCGGCGTCCATGCCCAATTGCGCCAATTGCCGGTGAATCCCGCGCAACCCGCGCTCGCTGTCTTCGGCTTCCGCGGCGCTGGAATAGCGCAATGAAGGATCGATATGGGTGAATCGCTTGAGTACATGAATCAGCAGGCTGTTTTCCCGGGCATAGGAAGGTACGATTTGTTCGATCCGTTCGTGAAGTCGCCTTTTTTCCGCCAATAAGTTGTCCTCATTCACCGGCGGGTTCCAGAGCCGGCCGCAAATCATTTCCAGTCCGACCAATCCGGCGCTGAATATATCCGACTGAACAATGCCCGGTTCCAGGCGGTGGATTTCCGGCGCCATGTATAGCGGGCTGCCCAGGAGAATGTTGATGGGCTCTCCAATCGTGCCTGCGCGCCCGAAATCCACAAGTTTGATTGAACCGTTGCGGTCGATCATCACGTTTGAGGGTTTGATATCGCCGTGCAGGAAACCTTCCCTATGCATTACGGTCAATCCGAGCAAGATCTTGCGCATGATATAAATGGCAATACCCGGTTGCAGCCGGAACTGGTCGTTTTCAATCCGGAACAAAACATCCATGAAGTGAGACCATTCCTTGTCCGTCGATTGACCGCGGGTGATGGCCAGGTGCGAGCCATCGAGCAGGTATTGCAGGTCGATGCCATCGATGGCGGCCATTTGTATGTAACCGATGCCATGATACTCGTCGTAGATATCCCGCGATACCAGGTTTTCGATTTGAATCGGCTGCAGTCGCGATGTTTGCCGGGCGATCCGGCCCATATCGTCCCAGTAACTTTCCGCGGTGCGATAGATGGAAGGGTTGAATATTTTTATGGCATGTCGTGTCAGGCATCCGCGCGCGCCATGGCGCGCGGCCAGATAAACCACGCCTTGGAGACCTTTCCCCAGTTCACGCGTCAGAAGATAGGTGACCGGATGACGGATGGTCCGCTCGCGCAGCAGCCGTTCGTATTGATTGATCAGCCACGAACGATCCTCCGACGCGATTGCTCCTGAATCCTTGGGGCCGGCGTTTTTCAACGGCTCGTCGAGAGGTTCCGTTTTCTTGAGGCTGTTGATGGCGGTCTGGTCGGCGGCTGTAATAGTTTGGGTTTCTTTCATTGGCCGTCTATGCTATAGTTTCGCGGTTCGGATTACGGAAAAACACTATGAATATATCAGGGCGCCCCGGAAAAATCCATTTTTTTCGGCGGCACCCGTTTGGGGGTTAAGCGAAATGTATGCTTTTCTCAAGAAAATATTGGGAACAAAACATCAGCGTGACGTACGGAAATTGCGTCCGCAAGTTGAACGGATTAACGCGTACGAACAGGAATACCAGAGTCTCAGCGATGAGCAGTTGCGTGCGAAGACAGAGGAATTCAAGCAGCGGTTACGGGATGGCGAAACGCTTGACGACATTTGTTTCGAAGCGTTTGCCGTTGTGAAAAACGCCTGCCGGCGTTTGGTCGGCCGCAAGATCAACGTCTGCGGTCATGAACAGACGTGGGATATGATCCCGTTCGACGTACAAATTATCGGCGGTCTGGTTTTGCATCAGGGCAAGATTGCCGAGATGGCGACCGGCGAAGGCAAAACGCTGGTCGCGACCATGCCGCTATACCTGAATGCGTTAACGGGCCGGAATGTGAACCTGGTGACCGTGAACGACTACCTGGCGCGTCGCGATGCCGAATGGATGGGCGCGGTATATGAGTTTCTCGGCTTGACCGTGGGATGTCTCCAGAACACGATGACGCCGGCCGAACGTCGCGCCGAATATGCCTGCGACATCACCTATGGAACCAACAGCGAGTTCGGGTTCGATTATCTGCGCGATAACGGGATGGCATTCCGGTCCGAGGACCAGGTACAACGCGATTATGCGTATGCCATTGTAGATGAAATCGACAGTATTTTGATCGACGAGGCCCGTACGCCGTTGATTATTTCGGGGCCGGTCCCTGTTTCCACGCATCAATACTTCGATTTGAAACCGAAAGTCGAGCGTTTGATACGTAGGCAGCAGGATTTGTGTACGCGATTGATACGTGAAGCGCGTGAATTGCTGGAAGCCGGCGAGACCGAGCAGGCGCAATTGCTGTTGTACCAGGTACACCAGGGCATGCCCAAGAACAAGCAACTGTTGCACATGCTTGAAGACGCTTCGATCCGGCATCTTCTCGAACGGATCAATGACGCCATGTTAACCGATATGCGTAAGGAACAGGCGCGCGAATTGCGGGAAGAATTATATTTTACCATAGAGGAGCGGGCGCACGAAGCCAGTTTGACGGAAAAAGGATGTGCCGAACTGAATCCGGCCGATCCCGAGGCCTACGTGTTGCCGGATTTGGCGACGTTATTGAGCGAACTCGACGGCGACACCGATCTGGACGCCGCGGCGCGCACCCGGCGCCGGCAGGAAATTCAGGATCAGTTTGCCGAACGCGCCGAACGGATTCATAACGTTGACCAGCTTATCAAGGCCTATAGTCTTTACGAGAAGGATGTGCATTACGTGGTGCAAAACAACCAAGTCCTGATCGTCGACGAGTTTACCGGCCGGATTCTGCCCGGCCGGCGTTGGAGCGACGGGTTGCACCAGGCGGTGGAAGCCAGGGAAGGGGTGAAGATTGAACGCGAAACCCAGACGCTGGCCACGATTACCATTCAGAATTATTTCCGAATGTACGATAAACTGGCGGGCATGACGGGTACGGCGGAAACCGAAGCCGACGAGTTTCACCAGATTTACAAATTGGACGTGGTGATGATTCCGACCAATCGTCCGGTTCGACGCATGGACTCCGACGATTGTATTTATCGTACACAACGCGAGAAATACAAGGCGATTATCGAGGAAATAAGCGATTGTCACCGGCGTGGACAACCCGTGTTGGTGGGAACCGTTTCGGTTGATGCATCGGAATTGCTGAGCCGGATGTTGCGGCGCGTGAATATTCAGCACAGTGTGTTGAATGCCAAGAATCACGAACGTGAAGCCGAGATCGTGCGAAATGCCGGCCAGGTGGGCGCGGTGACCATTGCCACGAATATGGCGGGTCGCGGCACCGATATCAAGCTGGCGCCCGCCGTGCTGCATTTGGAACGCGGCATCGTCACCTCGAACCTGGAACTCGATGATCGGGTCGATGGCCGTACGTTGCGATCATTGCTGGAGGAAAAACCCAGCGGGTTGCATGTTCTCGGCACCGAAAGGCATGAGTCGCGCCGTATTGACCGTCAGTTGCGCGGCCGCTGCGCCCGCCAGGGCGACCCCGGCAGCAGCCAGTTTTATGTGTCTTTGGAGGATGACCTGATGCGTCTGTTCGGGTCGGAACGGTTGGCGGGCGTGATGCAGAAACTGGGGGTGCAGGAAGGCGACGTGCTGCAGCACTCGTGGTTGAACCGGACGATCGAAAATGCCCAGCGCCGGGTTGAACAGCAGAATTTTTCCATCCGTAAACGCACCTTGGAATACGATGACGTGATGAACAAGCAGCGCGAAGTCATTTATTCGTTCCGGGGTGAAATCGTGCGCACGGAACAGCCACGCGAAATGTTGCTTAACGTGCTGGAAGATGTCATTCTTTCCGCTAGTGAAACCTGGCTTGCCGACAGCAAGCAACCCGATATCGACGCATTTGTCTCGTGGGCAACAACGGAGTTTCCCGTGACCGTCAATGCCGATGAACTGCGTGCCGCGGGCGACGATGCCGACGACATGGCGTCGCTGGTTTTCGAACGGGTGCGCGAGGCGTATCTGATCAAGATGACGGATTTGCCCGAGCAGGGGGTTTCGTTGCTGGAACGGCAGATCATGCTTGGCGCGATTGATTCGCACTGGCAGGAATACCTGCGCGGGATGGATAGTCTGCGCCAGGGCGTCGGTTTGCGAGCCTACGGACAGCGGGATCCGCTGGTTGAATATAAGCGCGAGGCATTCGATATGTTTGCGACGCTGATGACCGATATCAAGCAAGACATTGTCAATGGCATGTTTCGCACGACAATCCGTTCGCGGTTGGTGGAAAGGGTCCGGCCCGGTGCGCAGCGTCGCTATGTACATGACGATGTACAGTCGCTGGGAACCGGTGTCAGGGCGTCGGAATCGGCGACGGCATCAACCACGGCTGGCGGTGGCCGTCGTGACGGCGATACATCGCTTGACAATGCGTTGCGGCAGGCTGAGCCCGTGCGACGAGAGGCTCCGAAGGTCGGTCGCAACGCCCCATGTCCCTGCGGTAGCGGAAAGAAGTATAAAAAATGTTGCGGGGCCATGTGAATGACGCGTTACAAAAAAACGGGTTTGACGAGACGGATTCGTGACAATATCGGTAAATGGCGGCATGGCCTAGCGTTTCTGGCGGCGATCGCCGCCGGTGTGATTTTGGCCGCTGCTTTTCCCCCGCGTGAAACGGCAGCGTTGGCTTGGCTGGCATTCGTGCCCCTGTTGACGGCGGTTCGTTACGCGGCGCCACGGCACGCTTTTTGGCTGGGCGGAACCACCGGTGTTGTCTATTGGCTGGCAACCACGACTTGGTTGTTGCGGTTGGCGCCGCACGCATCATTCCCGCTGGTGTTGCTGGGTTGGATACTGTTGGCGGTTTATGCCGCCCTGTATACGGCGTGTTTCGCCTGGATTTACAGCGAGGCCTGGCGCCGGTTGCCTTGGGGCGCTGCTGGACGGAACCTGGCGTTGCTGATCGCCGGCCCGCTGGTCTGGGCGGGACTGGAATATATTCGATGTCGTTTTTTAACGGGATATCCATGGAATCCGCTGGGGGTAAGCCAGTACCGTAATACGCCGATCATTCAAATCGCCGAATGGACCGGCGTACACGGCGTTTCGGCACTGGTAATGTTGCTCAATATCTCGTTATCGCTGACCCTGTTGCGATACGTCGATCCCGCCGAGCGACGCCGCGGTTTTCACCTCGAGTTTGCTGCTGCCGCCCTTCTGATCGCCGTCTGCTGGCGTATTGGCGTGGAACGCGAACGCCGCTTCCGTCCGCTGCCGGCGCCCGGTCTGAACGTTGCAGTGGTGCAGACCGGTATTCCTCAGTACGAGAAGTGGGAAGACGGGATGGCGGATCGGATGTTTGATAATCTTCGCGAAGGCATTGATGAAGCAGCTTTTAAAGCGATTATCGAAGGTGGCCGGCCGCCGGATATCGTGGTATTGCCGGAAACGGTGTTCCCTTTTTACAGCGATCATCCGACCACGCGCAAATTCGTTGACGGGCAGTTAAACGCCTTGTCGGTACCCATTCTGGCCGGTGTTATGGCACGCGAAGCGCGGAATGACAGCGACCGGTATTTCAATCGTTCGGTATTGTATTTGCCGGGTGTCGAACATCCGCCTTTCTACGATAAACAACATTTGGTTCCGTTTGGCGAAACGGTTCCTTTCAGTCGCTGGATCCCGTGGTTGGGCCGGTTTGCGCCGCTTGGCTGGAACTGTACGCCGGGTACCGAAGCGACGGTG
This sequence comes from PVC group bacterium, assembly GCA_003567575.1. GTDB lineage: Bacteria > Verrucomicrobiota > Kiritimatiellia > CAIKKV01 > PXCX01 > PXCX01. Next base: position 7,751 of record PWZG01000312.1, read on the forward strand.
TTACAGATTCCGCACGTCGATGCCCCGTTCTCGGTAACGATCTGTTTCGAGGATACATTCCCTTATATCTCGCGCCGGTTCGCCCGTGCCGGCGCGCGCCTGCTGATTAACCAGACGAACGATGCCTGGTTCGATCCGTCGAGCGCTTCCCGTCAGCATCTGGCCCATGGCGTGTTTCGGTCGGTCGAAACCCGTTTGCCGACGGTTCGGGTGGCGAATACTGGGATCAGCGCGCTGATCGATCGCAACGGGCGTATCCGCGACGAGCTGCCGCCGACCGATTCGCGGCAGCCGCAACGGGCCGTCGCCGCCTGGGATGTATCGCCGGCGCCGGCCGGCGAAGAAACATGGTTTGTCCGTTACGGTGACTGGACCTTTAACCTGCCGGCAACCGTGATTGCCCTGGCCATGCTGGCGGCGACATACCGTCGTAAGCGCTTTGAAAGTCGATAATGCGCTTGACGAAAACGTGCTGGACGGCATAGAATGGCGCAAGCAAGTGGTTCAGAACGTAAGGAACGTAGGAATACTAATCGTCTCGGAATTGTCTCGCCATAGCGATCTGATAACGGCGGGGACCGCCGTCTCCAAAATATGGGGACCGCCGTTTCCAAAATATGGGGACCGCCGTTTCCAAAATATGGAGCCGGCCGTCCCCGGCCGGACGAGCGCAGGGTGCGACAAATATGCGACGATTAGTAATCGCGAAGGGTCTTGGGCGAGGTTTGTGAGAGGGGGATGTAATGTGGAATTTTGACATTCGATCATTATTGGCGTCAAGCGCAGCCGTTGAAACTGTTGTTTCGCTCACGGCGCGCCTGGGAATGGCCGCTCAGGATATCGGTTGGGCGACGCGTGTTCTGGTGATGGCGGTTGCCAGTATGTTATTGTTGATCGCGTTGCTGTTACTCGTGAAACGGCGTGATCGACGGTTGTACGCGGCGCTGGCCGAAAGTACCGCCCAGCAACAGACGCTGATCTCGAATCTTCCGGGAGTGGCCTTCCGTTGCCGTGACGATGACGTCGGGACGGTTTTGTTTATCAGCGACGAAATCGAACGATTAAGCGGGTATCCGGCATCCGATTTCGTCGGCGGCAACATGCGCCGTTTGATGGATATCGTGCATCCCAAAGAATGGGAAACGGTCATGACCAGGCTTCGCCAGGGTGCGGCGACGCGTCGGCCGTTTGAACTCGATTCCCGTTTGCGCCATGGAAACGGGACGTTTGTCTGGGTTCACATCAAGGGTCGGGGTTCGTTCGATTCGCAAGGCCGGTTGCTTTGGATCGACGGGGTCATGATCGACATTACCCAGCGCCGCCAGGCCGAGGCCGATCGGGAACGTTTGACCACGGCGATTGAACAAGCCGATGAAATCATCCTTATTACGGATGTTGACGGCGTTATTCTTTACGTTAATCCGGCGTTCGAGCGGGTTACCGGTTACACGCGTGAGGAGGCGATTGGGCAGACACCACGTTTGCTCAAGAGCGGACAGCAAACGGAAGCCTTTTATCACGATATGTGGCATACATTGGTCAGCGGAAAGGTCTGGAAAGGACGTATTGTCAATAAGCGCAAGGATGGTTCTCTTTATACCGAGGAAGCCAATATTACGCCGGTACGCGACGAAAGCGGCGACATTGTGAATTATGTGGCGGCAAAACGCGATATTACAAAAGAAATCGAGTTTGAAGAACAACGGCAGCAGGCACAGAAGATGGAATCCGTCGGTCGTCTGGCCGGTGGTGTGGCGCACGGGTTCAATAATATGCTGCAGGCAATCCTTGGGCATACGGAAATTGCGCAGATGAAGGTCAATGCCGGTCAACCCTTGGAGGGTGACCTTGAAGCCATTCGCGACGCGGCGCAGCGATCGACCGATCTTACCAGGCAATTGCTGACTTTCGGTCGCAAGCAAACCATTAATCCCGAAGTGTTGGACTTGAATCAGGCGGTTGCCAATACCTTGAAAATGCTGCCTGAAATTCTGGGAAAGAATGTCTCCATCGTGTGGCAACCGGCAAATAATTTATGGCGTATTGCCATGGATCCGTTACAGGTTGACCAGGTGCTGATGAATCTTTGTGTCAATGCGCGCGATGCCTTCGATGGAAGCGGCACGATAACGGTTGCCAGCCGGAATATGCATTTGACGGACGCCGACATCAAGGAACGGACCCAACGCGGGCCGGGCGATTACGTGTCTTTGAGCGTCAGTGACGATGGGTGCGGCATGGATGCGTCAACGATGGCGCATCTTTTCGAGCCGTTCTTCACGACGAAACAACATGGCCGGGGAACGGGAATGGGTTTGGCGACCGTCTATGGCGTTTTGCAGCAGAATCATGGATTTATTGATGTTGCCAGCGAACCGGGCCAGGGGAGTGTCTTTACCATATATCTGCCAAGACTGTTGACCGCCGAGAAAGATGAACCCGCGGCCGTTTTGGCGGACGGCGCGAAGGCCAAGCCGTCGGAGGTCCCCGAAACGATTTTGATTGTGGACGACGAGCCGGCGGCATTGCATGTATGCCGTGTCATGCTTGAAGGCCAAGGATACCGCGTTCTGGTTGCGGCAACGGGCGCCGAAGCCATGCGGTTGGCGCAGGAAAACGACGGCGAAATCGATTTGTTGCTGACGGACGTGATTATGCCGGAAACGAATGGTTACGAGCTGGCGCAAAATTTGCAAGCGAAATGGCCGTCCATGAAGTGCATGTTCATGTCCGGTTATACCGCGGATATCATTGTCCGGCGCGGGGTCGTGGAAGACGGTTTGCAGTTTGTTCAAAAACCGTTCTCATCGGCGGTGCTGACCGCCAGGGTGCGGGCGACGCTTGGGCAAAACGTCATTAAGGTGCCGGCACGGGACTAAAACAGGTGGCGGAGAATGTCGGCGTCGGCGTACGAACGGTCGGTTCCTGAAGGAAACAGACGACAACGGACTATGAGCGCAAAATTCGGTTGGATTTGTCTATA
>PWZG01000133.1 GCA_003567575.1 PVC group bacterium
CCGAAACCGGAATGACGAACAGTCTGGTCAAAGGCGTGTCTCCTTGTTTTTAGCTTGGGTATTTCGTCATTCCTTCGATCTTGGGTATTTGGGTGTTTCGTCATTCGTCATTATACTCAACATCGCGCAGGGATCAAGCGCCGTGACACTGAAATACCGACGAAAGTGATATGCGCACTGTGCGCCAGGATAACTTGACGCTCGCTGCTCATTATGCCACACTGATTCCGTGCGTGTCAGTTGGGTTGGTAGTGCCCCTTGCAGCCGCTGGTGGGCAGATGGAGGGCCGAAACAAAAAAAAGGGACGAGAAGGAAATGCTCGAAGCGCCGCTTGTTCGGAGCGGAAGGCATTTTGCCTTACAAAACGCCCTGCGGAACAAGCCTGCCGGACACGGCAGACAGGCCGTCAGACGAAGTTCGCGGGGGTGGTTTAAGAACACTCGATGTTTTTGATTGTTACGAACCAATAGCCGGAGATTGAATATGCTGTACCGACGTCTGGGGAGAACGGAACTGCAGGTATCGGAGCTGAGCTATGGGGCGGCGCGCGGCGCGGCGGCGGACCCGTCCGCTTTCATCGCCACCGTGCATGCGGCGATCGACAGCGGGATAAACTTCATCGACACCGCCGCCGACTACGAGCAGGGCGACTGCGAGCACTCCCTCGGCGAGGCTTTGCGCGGCCACGATGATGTAATTATCCAGACGAAGTACCAGCCGTACGATGGGTGGGGCGGCGAGGCAAGCTACACCGGATCGCCGGACAAGCTGGTCGCTTCCGCCGAGGAAAGCCTGCGGCGGCTGCGTCGCGACCGACTCGATATCCTGCTGGGGCACGCGATCCGGTCGCCCGAAACCCTCGATCGGTTCATGAATGACGGCTGCTACGATGCTATGACCCGGCTGCGAGAACAAGGTAAAGTGCGTTTCATTGGGATCAGCGAGCTTTCCACCGTTGACGGAACTCACGACGTACTGAAGCGTGCGATTCCCAGTGGCGCCTTAGACGTGGTCATGCTCACGGTAAATTTTTTACTGCAGACGGCGGTAAACTCAGTGTTGCCGCTTTGTGTCAGGCACGATGTCGGCACCGTGGTGATGATGCCGCTGAACCAGGCGCAAAACGATTCGGGTCTGGTCAGCGTGCCGGCGGCGCTGGAATGTGTGCGCCGGCATATTGCGGCGGGATATCTGCCGAACGAAGCGCCATATACTGATCCGCATCTTTTTGACTTTCTCAAGCCCTATACCGTGCCTGCGGCGGCGTTGCGGTTTGTGCTCGCACAGAATGTGAGTTCCTGCTGTGTCGGCACGCGCTCGCCGGAACGGTTGCGCGAAAATCTTTGCGCGGTTGACCCGCCGTATCTGGATAGACCGCGCCTTGATAAATTGCGCGAGCTTTTCGGAAAGATCCGGGGGCAGGTAAGATAGCGGACTCTAACCAGGACCTCGCCCGCCATGTTCACAGTAATCGCCAAACACTGAAGACGTTGCAAAAATGAAAATCCTACAGGTCACGTCCCCGAAGCATTTCGAGATTATAGACATTCCGGTTCCGGCGCCCGGACCGGACGAGGTGTTGGTGCGGGTCACGGCGGTTACAACCTGTCCGCAGTGGGATTTGCATCTGCGTCATAACGAACCGATGTTTGTCGGGCACCAGTTCCACTATCCTTTCACGCCGGGAAGACCCGGGCATGAAGCCTGCGGCCGTATTGAAACCGTTGGCGCTGGTGTTGCCGACCTGAAAGCCGGCGATCGCGTATGCACCTGGCGCGATGGCGGCGCCGAACGCAACGGTTGTTACGGGCAATATGTACTGATTGACGCGGACAGGGTCATCCGCGTTCCCGAGGACTTGCCGGATGTGGCGCTGGCACCGCTGGAACTGGCCATGTGCGTGGGAAGCTGCTTTCGTATGCTGCGCGAAATGAAAGCGATTCATGGACGCTGTTTCGGGGTCAGCGGCCTGGGCGCGGCCGGGCTGGTGGCGCTGCAGATGGCCAGGACCGAGGGCGCGGATACCGTCTACGGCTTCGACATCATGGGCGACCGGCGCGATATGGCAGTGAACCTTGGCGCTGACGCCTGTTTTGATCCGCGGCAGGATCTGGCGAAGGAATTTCCGGCACGGCCGGAATGGCCGAAGCTTGATGCCTCGGTGGATTGTGTCGGGGCCAAGGAATCAGTGGAATTTCTGATGGACCGCACCCGGGACGCCCTGGCTCTGTTCGGGGTACAGCGCGAAGACTACACATTCAGCCCGCGGCATTTCGGCGGCCTACGGCTTTGCGGTTACAAGGGACACTCGCGTGAATCGGCTGAATATGCGCTTGAACTTATCTGCCAGGGCAAGCTCGACCTGGCCGCTTTGGTGACGCATAAGCTGCCGCTTGAGCGCTACGCGGAAGGAATCGACCTGCTGGAAAAACGCCAGGCGGTAAAGGTCTGCTTCCTGCCATGGGAATGACTGCGCATGGCTTTGCAGATACCCGAGGAATGAAGAAAAAGGAATCGTTTGATATGAATACAGACTTTGAACAGACGGATGTTTTCGTGGCCGGTGCCGATGGAGTGCATACCTATCGCATCCCTGGTTTGCTCGTGGCGCCGGGCGGGACGCTGCTGGCCTTTTGTGAAGCTCGCAAAATCAGTTCCGCCGATGCCAGCCCGACCGATATGGCGCTTAAACGCAGTTTCGACAACGGAACATCCTGGCAACCGTTGCAGCGGGTGTTACGCGGTGTCGATACCGAAGCGATCATGAATCCATGTCCGGTAATCGACGGCGACGAGGTGCTGTTGATCTGTATGAACGCCCACAAAACCGGACCTGGACGGCATCGCCAATTGCTGCTGACAAGTCACGACGATGGCCAATCCTGGTGCGCACCGCGCGATATAACGGATCAGATAGAAAACGGTGACGATAAGTTCGTCCCGGGACCCGGAATTGGTATCCGTATGCGTAACGGCCGCTTGGTTGTGCCGGGGTACACCAACACCTACGACGACCAGGACGGCAAGCGGTTGGACAGTCGTTCCCGCGTCCTTTTCAGTGACGATCACGGCCGGTCCTGGCGTTTGGGAGATCCTGTATCCTATCGCTTGTCGAATGAGTCGCAAGTGGTGGAACTGGGTGATGGAACGCTGATGCTCAACAGCCGGATCCAGAAAAGCCATCCCGATCATCCGGGATGTCGGACCCTGGCGATCAGCCGCGACGGCGGCCAGACCTGGGAGGATTCCTATCTGGAACCGGCATTGAACGAAATGCCGTGCCAAGCCGGTTTTATCCGGTTCGACATTCCGGGGGAACACGGCAGGGGACGCCTGGTATTCTCGAATCCGGATGCCCGGCTGGATATGGAAGGCAGTTCACGAACCCGTATGACCGTAAAAATCAGCGACGATGAAGGCACAAGCTGGTCCTGGAAACGAAGAATCCATGAGGGACGCTCGGTGTATTCCTGCCCGGCACTGCTTCCCGACGGACGCCTCGGATTACTGTATGAATGGGGACGGGATGTGACCACGAAAAAAATCGACGGTATCCGCTGCGCGCGATTTGCGGTAACCGATGAGAATCCATGATTTATTAACTACAGCCCATAATAAGGAAGACGATCATGTTCATGCTCCAACGTTTGCTCCCCTCGATCCGCCGGTTCCGCCCCTCGATTGCGCTATCCGTTTGCCTGCTGTTGGGTATTGGGTCGGCCGCTTGGGCGACGGAAAATTCGTGGACCGGTGGCGGTGATGACACGAATTGGTCCGATCCTTTGAATTGGTCGGCCGGCGAACCCGACGCCGGCCACGTCGTCGCCATCGGTTCCGGTGCATCGGTTTTATTGACCAACGCAACGGCCGAGCTGGCGTCGTTCTCGATAAGCGACGCTGCAACCCTGACATTCGCGGGTTGGGATAGCGCGCTGACGGCAACCGAGATGACGATTGCCGGTACGCTGACGCATTTGGCGCAAACCGCGACCGACGTCGATCCGATCAGCGGCGAATGGGAACCGGACCACCGGATTCTGCTGATTGGCACAAACATCCCGGTGACATCGTCGGGGCATCTCGACGCCAAGTGTCTCGGGTACGGCGCCGATCGGGGTCCCGGATATCCTGCGTTTTCAATTGCCTCGTACAGTGGCGGAGGATACGGCGGGAAAGGCGGCGTCGCGAATCGAGGGGTTCCCGGCGGAACCTATGGATCGCCCTTTGCGCCGGCGCACCCCGGTAGCGGTGGCGGCGGAACCAGCCAATATCCGGCGGGGCCGGGCGGCGGCTTCATCCGGGTCATGGCATCGGGTACATTGAACATTGCGACGGGCGCTAAACTCACGGCCAATGGCGGTGATGGAACATCACGGGGTGGTGACGGCAGCGGCGGCAGTGTTTGGCAGGATTCAAATCGACACCGGCTGGATCGATTATTTCGGGAGTCGACCGTCACAATTGACAGTATGGGAAGATCCTGAAGAATGGCCCGAGTCATTAAAATTTACCGGGGATCTTTTCGTGACCGCCGGCGTCGGCAGTGGAGAGGCAGAAGACGGCTCGCTCTCGATCCGCTACCTTCCGCTGCCCACGCCGGGAACCATCCTGCGCATCCGGTTATTTCATGAAACAGGAACATCCCACGGCATCACGATTCGCAAAGCAAAATGATGAACGCTACTGATACGTCAGAAATGAATGCACAAACCTTGCTTCCGTTCTATACGCGCCACCTGCTGGAACAGGTCATGCCGTTCTGGAATGACCGCATCGACCTTGAATACGGCGGTCTTTTGAACTGCGTTTCGGACACGGGCGAACTTAAGTCCACCGACAAGTACCTGTGGTCCCAGGGGCGGGCACTCTGGACCTTTGCAGCCCTTGTCAACCGAATTGAACCCAGGGCGTGCTGGGTCTCCGCCGCGGAAAACATTTCGAATTTTCTGTTTTCCCACGGACGGCAGCAGGACGGAAGCTGGGCATTTGCGCTGACGCGGGAGGGCAATGTCAAAATCCCGCCTCAAAGCATCTACGTGGATGCCTTCGTGCTGATCGGCATGACGGAGTACGCGCGGATGAGCGGCTCGGACAAAGCGCGCTCTCTCGCATTCGATATCTATGAGCGCATCGTGCCGCGACTTGCGGATCATGATGGCTTGCCGACACAGCCCCATGCCATACCGAGAGGATTCCAATCGCATGGGCCGTTAATGATCTTTGCCAACGCGTTTCATGATTTGGGATGCCTTGTCGGTCAAGCGGATATCCTGCAAACATCCGTCGCACTCGCTGACCGAATCATGAACGAGCATGTGAAACCGGATGAAAAGGCGTTGCTTGAATTCGTCCGTCCGGGGGGGGAGTCCTCCGATTGCGATATCGGCCGAACGGTGGTGCCGGGTCATGTTATCGAGTCGATGTGGTTTCTGGAAAATATTTACACTCATCACGGCCGCAAGGAATCCGTTCGACGGACCGCGGAAAACCTCCAATGGCACTTGGAAAAAGGATGGGATGACGTCCATGGCGGTCTGAAACTGGCCATTGGTCTTCACGGCGCTCGTCCCCACTGGGTGGCGCCGGAAGCGAAAGTCTGGTGGCCTCATGTTGAAGCGCTCTACGCGCTGATCCGCTTTCATGGTGTGACCGGTGCGTCCTGGTGCGCGGCGTGGTATGACAAGGTCCACGACTATGCGTTCACCCATTTCCCCAACCGCCACCATGGGGAATGGTTCAACTATCTGGATCCCGCGGGCAAACCGATGCCGTCGGCGATCCGGAATCTCCCGGTTAAAGATCCCTTCCATCTTCCGCGGAGCCTGATTTTCAGTATCGAAGAACTAGCCAAACGGGTTTGAAATTAGCGCGTGTGCGGGTGGCGCGTGTCAATTCGACAGGATGACGGCCGTGAGATCAAAAAGGGACGCGCCAGATTGCGTTTGATGGTGCTGCACAATTCCTGGTGGCTACAATGACGCCCGGCGGGTACAATATGCGGCGAGCTGGTAATCCGGGTTCCTGGGGAGCTTGGCATTGTGTTCTGTGAGATGAGCGACAGTTTGCCATTTGTTCCCGGTGTGACGCGCGTCGAGGGCTCGGCGGTGGAAGCGGACCGGTCTGCTGTCAGTCTGCTGGTTGATAGCGAGGGAGAGAAAGGTACGCCGTCGCGGCTGCTTCTGGTGACACCCCAAATCGTTCGTGGAACCAGCGCCGATCGGGTGTCCTGTCCGACGGGTGCGATCAATCCGCTATAATCCGATCGCCTTGTTGCGCCGGCTCATACGGGACTAGCGCCGGACCGCCGCCGTGGAATGTTCCGCCCTTCCCAGAGATGTTCCCGATAACGGGTGGGCGGCATACCGATTTCGCGTTTAAACGCGCGGCTGAATGCGAAAACCGATAGGAAACCGCAACAGCAGCAGCGCCTGTCCGGCCGACAAACACAGCGTGTGACTGTCAATCAGCATGCGCACGTCGGAGACAAGATTCAAAATCAGCAGATGCCGATGGTGAGCCGCGCGAATCTCCGGATCGGGAACCCGATGCTGAAAAAACATCAGAAGATTGCGCGGCGGCGGAAGAATAGCGTCCGGCAACCCGACAAAAAAATTCTCCGGTACGCCGATCCGGCGCGCGCGCGCAAGAAAATCGCGCGGCGGCAGTGCAGATGCCGATGCTGGTCGATCACGGTGTTCGGACCCTAAAATACCCTGATTCATAGGCTTCATGAAACCGCATGCTACGACTTGCCTGGCGGCAATGCAAGCGAAATCTGCGTTTTGGGCAAAAACTGCTGCGTTCCGGCTATTGCCATAGGCATGTTTGCTGGTTATTATTGTGGTTATGTCATGTTGGAGTTGGCTTGGGCCAGTTCCTAAACGGTTCCGCATGCGGCGGGTGGATCCTCGACAATAGAAACGCCGTGAACGGTTACACATTAATGAAAGGAAAAATCCAATGAAGTCTTTGATATCAGCTCGCGAATTCCTGGTGGTGGCCTTGGCGACAGCCATGATCTTGACCGGAGCCCGGTCGACGAAAGCCCAGGCCGCCGGCGTCACGCTTGTCACGGATGGCGTGCCCCAGGCTTTACTGATGGTCGAGGCCGGGGCGCCGAAATCGATGCAAGCCGCCGAGGCGCTGCAAACCTATCTTGAACGCATGAGCGGCGCGAAATTGCCGTTGGTCATCGAGGGCGAGCCCCTGCCGGACGGCGCGCCGGCGGGCCGGATTCACGTCGGGCACACCGCCGTCGCGCGCGGACTGGATGTGCCCGCCGGTTATGATCGTACGATTCGGGAAGATTTGTTCGAGGAGGAAGGGTATGTTCTGCGTACGCTTGATGCGAACACGCTGTTGGTCGCGGGCAACAACGACGGACCCTACCTGGGTACGCTGTACGCCGCCTATGCGCTGCTGGAGAAGCTGGGCTGCCGTTGGTATTTCCCGGGTGAATGGGGAGAAATAATACCGGAAAGCGCGACCGTCACCGTGCCCGCGCTGGACGTGCTTTCCCGCCCTGACTTTGCGGTGCGCGGGGTTGCCATGCTGGGTTGGGCGCCGGGAGAACAGCGCGCAATGCATGCCGAATGGTGCGTCAAGGTCGGCATGCAGGATCGAGGGCGTGTCTCAATGTATCCGACGGCGGGCGACGGGTTCCTGGCCATGTTGCTGCCCCCGAGTGAATACGCGGAGTCACATCCCGAGTTCTACGCCATGAACAAGCAAGGCAACCGGACAATGACTCCGCGAAGCGGCGTGCATCATGCCATGCTCTGCCTCTCGAATCCCGAAGTTCTGGAAGAAAGCATCAAGAATCTGCGTCTGGCGTTCGCGGGCGAGAAACGGATTGGGGCGGTGACCGAGATGGGTGTGGGGCTGAGCCCTCCGGACGGCACACCCTTCTGTTATTGTGAAGATTGTCTGGCAGCCAGTCAGAATTTCCGGTTCCCGGAATATTATGCCGAACGGTTCATGAGCGATGAATTTGCCGGGTTCGTGGCCGCCCTGGCGCGTGAGTTCCCCGACAAACTGTTCACGATTTCAGCCTATTCCTTGCGCGAAATTCCGCCGCAAGGTGTCGATCTGCCGTCGAACGTGGCGGCCGCCATCTGGCCGCTGAGCGCCTGCGTGCTGCATGCCGGTGACGATCCAGGCTGCTGGCGAAGACAGGAATCCATGGAAATCGCCGAAAAATGGCGTCGGCTCACGCCTCACGTGGTGCTCAACCGCTATAATCCCGGGCTGATGAATGTGTACGGGGCCGGGCACCGTTCCTATGTGCCCGAGCGTGCCGTCGCCAACTTTGTCGCCGAAGCGCCGATGATGAAGGAAATGGGTCTGAAAGGTTCCTTTGACCAGGGCTGCTCGGGCTACCTGATTTCGTGGATCAGTTATTATCTCAAGGCCAAGCTGCTCTGGGATGTCAACGCCGATATCGACGCGCTCAAGAATGATTTTTACAACACCTTTTTCGGCCACGCCGCCGGTCCGCATGTGCGCGCCTGGTGGGATGCCTGCGAGCAAGCGCTCGGCAATGCACAAAATCATGCCCATGAGGATTTTCTGGTCAACCACATCTATACGATGGATTTCGTCGATCGGATCCGTCCGCATGTCGAGGCGGCGCTGACGGCCGAGGCCACGCCGGAACAGCGGGAACGTCTCGATACGTTTGCGCTGATTGCCGAACATCTGGACCGTTACGCGGCGATGAATGCCGCCAAAAAATCGCTCGATTACGCGGCGGCGGTTGAAGCCAACGAACGGATGACCGCGATTTTTCACGAATTGGACGAAATATATCCGCTGTTCGTGGACCGCAAATGGTCCATCGCCGACCGGCTCCAAGCCGTGGCCGCCCGCATGGACGGCAGTGACGGCGAAACAGTCGCCGAACTTCCGCTGGAGATGGCGTTCGCACGCGATCCGTTTAACGAAGGTATCATGGCCGACTGGTATCATCCAGCATTCGACGATTCCGGTTGGGACACGAAAAACACCTTTTATACCTGGGAACAACAGGACCCGCCGGAAAGTTTGCGCGGTCATTCCTATGCCGGATACGGCTGGTACCGCGCCGACGTCGAGGTCGACGGCGCGTTTTCGGGAAGACCAATCCGCCTGTTTGTCGGCGGCGCAATCAACGAGGCCTGGGTCTGGGTGAACGGCCGCTACATCGGTCACCGGCCGCACCAACTTTGGTGGCGGGGCGCCGCGGCGCACCGGATCGACCTGGACATCACGGATGCCGTCCGGCCCGGTCAGCGCAACATGATCGCGATCCGCGTGCTGAAAGACGCCGATGCCGGCGGGGGAATCTATGAGCGCGGTTTTTTGTATGCGCCGTCGGAAACGGCCCAGGAATAAGGAATGCTGGAATGATGGTTACCTTGGTAACTCAGAAGGTTGCCTTTTGAGCGTTGAGGATAAGACAGGAAACCATAAACATGGGAGACGGTCATGAACGGGAATTTGAGCAATGGGTATCGGCAGTGGATTTTCGCGATGGTGACCCTTGCGATCATCGTGATGCGACGTAAGAACATGACACAACAGAAAAGCAAGAAGGGTGCATGATGAAATCCGAAGATAGAACCACGGATGACTGGTCGGGCGGTATCGCGCCGGAAACCGGCGAGCATGTGCGTTTCGACAATTCGCATCTCGGCAATACTTGGACGAACGCGACCTGGAACCTGGAAATCGAACGCAAGTACCAGCCGAGGCGTAGTCTCTCCACGAAAAGGATCGTTGCATGAACAAGTGGGTAAAAACCGAAATCAAACCCCATAACGGCGCGCCGGCGTTGTGGATCGATGGAAAACCCGTCTTTCCGCTGTTACTGATGACCACCGCGAACGGCTTGCGCGAGCTGCAAGCGCTGGGCTTCGAGGGCACTCATTTGGGCTTTCTGGTTGCCGCCGGGATTGCCTCACCGGATGGACTCTCGCTCGACCGCATGCGGGATCTGCTCCAAATGCCGCTTCACTTCACGAGCGAGTCGCCGCCCCATCCGAGCCTGCCGCCGGCGTTGCGCGACGCGCGACAAGGCGTCGCCGAATCGGAGCGGACATGGTATGCGCCGCAACCGCCCGTCGCGGCGGGAACATTACGCCGTCTTCTGCAACAGTCGGGGGCGCATGTGTATACCGATCAGGACGACAACCTGATGGTGGGTTGCGGATACTTGGCCCTGCACGCCGCTTCAACAGGGAAGAAAACCCTCCACTTGCCGAGCCCCGCCCGATGGACGGATTTACGCAACGGCTCCGTCGTGGTAGCCTGCAGCGATTGTATTGAGGTCCAGGCCACCATCGGTCAAACGTTACTGTACGCGATCGATCCGATTTGATTGCATTTAGTGCCTTATTCTAGAGCCTATGTCATAAAAAACAAGAAAAATGATGCGGAGATATGGAAGGAATCGGGCAAGAGGTCAGAGGTCGGAGGTCAGAGGTCAGTTTTCTGAAACGATCGGAACCACGATCTCGACAACGATAAGGGGAACGACAACGATAACAGGACAACGATCAAGGATTTCTCTTGCTGACATCTTGTGGTGTCCGACAAATGGTGTGAATCAATCCAATGTCATCCCGAGCTTGTCGAGGGATCTGCGTCCGTCGCGGAGTGCCG
>PWZG01000313.1 GCA_003567575.1 PVC group bacterium
AATCAATCCGGTGTCATCCCGAGCTTGTCGAGGGATCTGCGTCCGTCGCGGAGTGCCGAGATTCCTCGACTTCGCTCGGAATGACAATGCTGTTCGATTTGTTTCCGCGGAATTATCGGACAGCACACTCTGACCTCTGAATTCTGACTTCTGACTTCTGACCTCTGGGTTGCGGGTGAAGCCCGCCTTAGTTGCTGAGCGTAAGGGCCTAGCCGATTTCTACGGGTTGCAACATGTCGTGACGGTACAAGCGGCGGATCATCGTGACATCAAGGTTATGGCCGGATTTGTATGAAATGACGCGACCGGCAAATCGGCCCACATCGATCAAGGCCAATGCCGCGGTCAAGTCCTGTACCGCACGATGCCAGACGGCTTCGAGTGATTTTTCGTTGGTCATCATTTTGGGTTCGTTCCAATAGCTTCGACGGCCGGCAATCAGAATATTGCTGGCCGTATATCCCAGATGTCGGGTATCGGCGAATAATTGCCCGATGGTCTTGCAGTATACCATCTTGGAGACGGTGGTATTGGTTCTGGCGGCGGCGCCCAAGGTAAACGCCTCGTCGTTGACATCCAGCCGCAGTCGTTGTTGTCCGATGGCCGACTGAAAGTCGACGGCAACATCCATTCGCAAGGGTGTATCGCCGGGACGGTAAGGCATCAGGGTTAGGAATCCGGTGTTGGCATTTCCTGCCGTTACCGGTTCCTTCACCGTGACCCAGCGTGCCGGCGCTGATTGATCGACGATCCGTGCGCGCAGGACCGCCTCCACCAGGTCCAGACAGCCTCTGTCGAATAACGGCGGATCGCCCGAATCCATGTGGATTACAATGTTGTCGAGCTGTAATCCCGTGCGTAACGCGACGATATGTTCCACCATACGCATGTAATTATGGGGGGAACCGGAGCAAAGCACGATGTTGCGCGCCGTCGTCCACACATTGTAAACCGATACGGCAATCGGCAGCATTTCGGGTAAATCGTCACGATCAAACCACCAGCCTTCCCGCGTGGTTGGCTCGAAATGCAGTGTGCGCTGTTCTTTTCTGAAAAAAGTTCCGGGACCGGTGACATCGAACGGCGCGCCGATCGTCGTGGAACGCGTCCGGACCGCGGATTCCGTATTGGAGTTTTCAATGACGGCGTCCACCGGTTGTCCCGCCCAAGCGCGATAGCCGGCCGCTACCCGGTTGGTGTCGCCGCATAGTATGCGTCCCGGCACGGCATCTTCCGCGGTTCCCGACGTCGTGGTCATAAACAAAAATCTCCCTAATGGTTTCGCCGACCCAGAGGTCAGAGGTCAGATTTTTCTTTGCCTCCGACCTCTGACCTCTTGCCCGACACCATCCATAAGCTCCGCATAAATCTTCTTGCCGTGCCGTACGGATTTTGGCAAATCAGCGCTTACAAATCCACGTTCCAATCGAGTGTCTTCATCAATGCCGCGGCATTGCGGCCGAGGATTTTTTCCTTGGCCTCCTCGGAAATATCGGCGTATGCCACCGGTCCGATGCTGGTTCCCAGATCCAGATCCAGCGCATCCGATCCGTGCAATATTTTGTCGACGGGCATTTGGTTGACCAGCGGTTCGATCCTGCCGTGGCGTCCGGCGCAAAACGCGGCGCACGTCGATTGGTACACGTTATCGTATGTCGACACGACATCCCGGTACGTACCGGTTGCGTGTCCGCAGATAAGAATCAGCTTGGGATAAGCTTTGGCCCAGCGTTCGAGTGTTTGCGCTGTTCCCCAGGAATGGCTCAACACCATCCATTTTTTATCATGGGCGTAATCGAAAGCGGGAGACCAATCCATGGCGTCGTCGCCGGCGCTCTGGTAGGCTGCAATCAGCTTGATTCCCCGCGTCCCGGCGGCATGTCCCTCGCGTAACAGTTCGGGCCAGTCTTCCGGAAACTGGGCGTGCAACATGGTCAGCGCCGACAGGCGTCGGGGATGCCGTTTCACGGCCTGATATACATGGCGATTGCCGACAGCCGGATCGGAATTTATCGTGATTGGAAAATTCAGGCTGTGATCGACGCCGAAGCGGTCGAGATAAGCCACCACCGCATCGGCATCGCTGTAGGGAATATAATAGTAATCGGAAGCCCCGGCCAAGTGAGCATGCAAATCCACCACCGGGATATGATCCAGTGGTTTACCGGCCCGGACTCGCGCTAGAATTTCGCTATTTTGCATAATCAGCCTCTTTCAGGAGCGTTTGCATATTACCCTCGGCTACCGCCCGGCGGGTTGAGGGGGCAACGTTCGCGTAGGTTACCACCGCCTGGAACATGGCCGGATCCAACGCCGGCAGACCGAGGCTGAAGAGTAAGCGGTAGGCGCCGAAACTGTTGCAGATTTGTTCGAGCATTTGTGCCTGCCAGACGGACGCCAGGCAGACGCGCAGATTGTCCGCCGCGGCCAAGGCGTCGAAGAGCGGCCGGTTGGCGCGCGAACGGAATTCCCAGCCGATTACCGGCAGTTTAGGAAATCTGTTGCAGAAGTCGGCCAGATCGTACCAGTCGATATTATCCTGTCCTGCATCCCACTGGCGATAGGTCGCGAACAGTGGAATACGACGCCGTTCAAGAATTTCGGCTATGGCGCGTAACCGTACGCAACGATCGATTCGTATATTCCGGGCGCAAGGATTGATTAAAAATGCACGAGCCCGATGGCTGAGCGCCCGTTCCACGAAGTCCCCGGCCGATTCGTCGACAACGCATGCCGGTTCGATGCACCAGATACGGTGCAGCCGCGGATGATCGACCGTTGCGATGGTTTGGTTTCCCAGTTCGGCGTCAGCATCCCGGCCGACCGTGTGGACTACCATGGCTTCGGCCACGTCATAGCGATCCATCAGCGCCAGGGCTTGGTCCGCGTCGAGTGGCGCTTCGGCCACGGCGCGGTTCGTGCGTCCGATGGACAACAGCGAATCGAAAAAACGCATGGCGTCTCTCCCTGTTCCGGTGGTCCGTTAAAACCAGTGCTTGGCGTTGGTATCCGGCGTACAATACGCCGATAGAACCTTGTTGATGCCGGCTGCGATATTGCGGCAATCGGAGGCGTTGTACCACTGATTCAGGCTGACACTGATTCCGCGCGCATGCAAATCGTCGGCGACGGGGCAGTCGCCGCGCTGATAAACGGCCTTGCCGCCTTTTTCCCGATAGGTCGGGCAATGAAGCGCGCAATTTTCCGGTACGGGCCCGTTCACTTCCGTGAGCGGGAACATATCGTAGTAAATATGCCAGTCCGGTCGCGGATCCAAGCCACGCATGCCGCAACCAATTCCTTCGGCTTTGAGTGCATCATGAATTCGTTTACCCAGTTCAATGGTTTCCGGGAAGAAACGCAGCGTATAGCCGACTTCACCGTCGGCGTCGTTCAATGTTTGCGGCCGAATTTCCTTGAAGGTCCGCAACTTCGAGAGGATACGCCGTTTAACGTCGTTGAACCGTTTGACCGTTGCCGGCATTTTTTTCAACTGGATCTCATCCACGGCTGCTTCCATTTCGGACATGCGATAATTGGTGCCGCAGAAAAGCTCGCCCGCGTAGCGCGGTTTATTGAAGCGTACGGGACGCCAAAGACCGCCGCCTTCCGCCAGGCAATTGGCGCGATCCCAGTTGCGTTGCGTTTTGGTCAGCAGCAAACCGCCTTCTCCGCCGCCGACGATTTTGTAAGCCGAAATGCTGAAGCATCCGAAATCGCCATAGGTGCCGACGAACTTGTTCCGGACTTTGGCGCCGCATGATTGCGCGCAATCTTCAACGACTTTAAGTTTATGTTTACGGGCAACTTTCATGATGGCCGGCATATCCGGCACGCTGCCCATCACGCATGTCGGCGCCAAGGCAACCGTGCGCGGCGTGATATGGCGTTCGATATCCTTGGGATCCATCGACAGCGACTCATCCACATCGCAGAACACCGGCACGCCACGCGCCATTACCACTGCCGAAGCGGTGGCGAAAAAACCGATTGCCGGGCAAATCACTTCCGTGCCCGGGCCGACGCCGGCCGCGACGAATGCGCTGTGCAGCGCTCCCGTTCCGGAACTGAGACCGATTGCGAACTTGCTGCCGAACAGCTCGCGAGCTACCCTTTCGAACGCCTGTACCTTGGATTCCTTGAGGCCGGAATAGTAGTTGGCCAGGAAGGCGCCGCTCCCCAAATCGTCGGTTTTGACCGCTTCGCGTATTCCTTTCAACGCGCGTTGCGAAAAGCCGAACCGTTCGGCCACGGCCATGAATTCTTCCACGCCGATCTTGGGTTTGCCGCGGCCGCCAATACTGCCGACCGCTTTATAGCCGCCCTGCAATGCGAGTTTTTGTTGTGACTGTGATTTAGACATTTTCTATGATTCCCGTTCTTTTTCGCAGGCGGTTTGACCGCCTTTGGCGTGGTGGTTTTTACGGCAGGCATCGCAATCGCCGTGTCGCGGGCAATTCACGGCCTTGCATGGGCAATCCGGATTCAATGCAGCCATGATCTCAATTCCTTTGATTCGAATTAGTTGCAGCCGCCGATCCTACCAATCCGTGATGGAAGCGTCAATGTTATTATTGTCGGCGGCGCGGCGAAGAATCGCCGGGGTGTCGGGTGTCGTTTGAAGCTGGCGCTACGTGGTGACAAATCGGCGTTCTTATCGTTTTGGCCAGGCATTCGGCCAGGTTGCAGGCGTAAGAAGGTCGGCGGGCAGTTCCGGTACGGCAGCGTCTACGGCTGCCGTCAGATCGGCGGGCAGCGGACCGCGGTCGAACAATGCCAGATTCTCGCGTAATTGCGCGAGGCTTTCGACGCCGGTTAATACACTGGTGATTCCGGGTTGTGCCAGCATATAGCGCACGGCCAACTCGGCCATCCCCATGCCGGCCCGGCTCGCCAGCGACTCGAGACGCTGGCGTACGGGAAGCACCGCCTGCAATTGCGGGGGGATCGCCGTTTCGGGCATCAATAACAGTCCTTGAAGATAAACGCTACGGATAAAAACCGCGATTCCCATCCGTTCGCATGATTCCAAAATTCCGCTACGGGCATGGCGCCGGTCCAGCAGATTGGCCGGCAACTGCAGCGCTGCCACGCTGCCGCCTTCCACCAGATCGCCGGCGGGTCCGGGTTCATTGTCGCCGGAAACGCCGAAATATTGTAATGACCCTTCCGCGGCAAGCTTTTCGAGTACCTTGATATGGCGTCCGTCCGCCTCGCGATGAAACAAAACCAGCGGCAGCCGATCCATGCCGAGCCGGTGGCGCGATGCATCGACGGATTCGCGAATGGTTTGCTCGGCGAGTTGCGGGTTGCCGGCGCACGGTGGCGGCAATGCTTTAACCTTGGTTACCACCAGGACACGTTCGATGGCGTTAAGTTCCCGTAACGCCTGGCCCAGTACGGTCTCGCTGTCGCCATAGGCGGCGGCGGTATCGAAACCGTTTACGCCGCCGTCCAGTGCGGCGGCCACCATGGCCAGGACATCATCGTAAGCCGGTTTCCCGGTGGTATTTGCAATGCCGTAAGGCATGCCGAATTGAACGGTTCCGAGCATCATGCGTGACGGATGATATTCTTTCCAGGTGGTCGTTTGCATTATGTATTCCTATTATCATTCCTTTGTTCGATGGATTCCGCGCTTAAAAACATACACGAAAACGGCGGGAATGCAAGTTGCAAAAAACATTGAATAATGACGGAATGATGCTATGATGCGGGCAAAAAGGAATGCCTTGGAATCGAAGGAGATCCCAATGAGAAGAGAACGCGTGATGGGCTGGAAGGGAATCGTACTGGCCGGCGGCGCCGGCACAAGGTTGCATCCGGTGACCCTGGCAACCAGCAAGCAATTGTTGCCGATATACAACAAGCCCATGATCTATTATCCGATTTCGACGTTGATGTTGGGTGGTATCCGGGATATCCTGATCGTCTCGACGCCGACGGATTTACCGCGTATCCGCGAATTGCTGGGCGACGGGCATACGATCGGCGTACGGTTTAGCTATGCGGAACAGGCGGAACCGCGGGGCATTGCCCAAGTGTTTCTGATCGGCGCGGATTTTATCGGTAACGATCCGGTATGCCTTATCCTGGGAGACAACCTTTTTTATGGCGATACCGAATTCCTTCGCAGAACGCTCAGCCACAAACAGGGCGCCACGGTTTTCGGTTATCCGGTTAAGGATCCTCAGCGTTACGGTGTTGTCGAGATCGATCGGGATGGTCGCGCGGTCACGATTGAGGAGAAGCCCGCCAATCCCAGGAGTCATTACGCGGTGCCGGGCCTATACTGTTACGATCCGGAGGTTGTCGATATCGCCCGCGGGTTGCGGCCCTCGGCCCGCAACGAACTGGAAATCACCGATGTCAATTTGGCGTATCTGGCGAGGAACGCGTTGCGCGTTAATCTTTTGACGCGCGGCATGGCCTGGCTTGATGCCGGTACGCCGGAAAGTCTTTTGGAAGCCGGCAATTTTGTGGCGACGATCGAGCATCGGCAAGGTTTGCAAATCGGTTGTCTGGAGGAAGTGGCGTATCGCATGGAATACATCGATGCCCATCAGCTCGAGCGCAATGCCGCCATGCTGGGGAAAAGCGACTACGGGCAATACCTGCTGCAAGTTCTTGAAACATCGATGGTATAAGGCGGCCATGAGCATGCGCATTATTGACAGCGATTTCGTGGTAATTGGCAGCGGGATTGCCGGATTGTTATCGGCATTGCACCTGGCGCGGTATGGTCGTGTCGTGATCATTACCAAAAAAGAACGGGCGGACAGCAACACCAATTTTGCCCAGGGCGGGATTGCCTGCGTGATCGACTCGGATGACAGTTTCGAGCAGCACGTACAGGACACGCTTGAGGCCGGCGCGGGTCTATGTCATGAAGATGTGGTTCGCGCGATTGTCGGCGCGGGGCCGGCACGGATTGCCGAGTTGGAACAATTGGGTGTGTCGTTCAGCGAAGGGAAAAATGCGCGCGGTTACGATTTGGGCCGGGAAGGCGGTCATTCGCAGCGGCGTGTGCTGCATGCCGGCGATATTACCGGTCGCGAAGTCGAACAGGTTTTATTGCGGCGGGTTTTGCATGAACCGGCGATTACGCTGTTTGAACATACGATGGCGATTGATCTGATTACCACCGGTTGGCTGGGAAGCGGCGGAGAAAACCGGTGCGTTGGACTTTATGTGCTTGACCGTCCGGCCGGTGAAATTTTCGCGGTACGCGCGCCGTACACCGTATTGGCCAGCGGCGGCGGCGGCAAGGTTTATCTGTATACATCCAATCCCGACATTGCCACCGCCGATGGCGTGGCCATGGCCTGGCGCGCCGGGGCGCCGATTGTCAACATGGAGTTTATCCAGTTTCATCCGACCTGTTTGTATCATCCGCTGGCCAAGTCGTTTTTGATCAGTGAAGCGGTCCGTGGCGAAGGCGCCCGTCTGGTCGATGCCGATGGCCGGCCCTTTATGGAGCGTTACGATGCGCGCGCCGATTTGGCGCCGCGCGATATCGTGGCGCGTGCGATCGACCGCGAAATGAAGACCCGCGGCGTGCCTTGTGTTTATCTCGATATCCGTCAACACTCGGAAACGTTTTTGCGCCGGCGTTTCCCGAATATTTACGATACGTGCCGCCGGTATGGCTTCGATATGGCGACGGATCTTGTGCCGGTGGTCCCGGCCGCGCATTATTTCTGCGGTGGCGTCGCGGCCGGGACCGACGGCGTGACGGCGTTGCCCGGCTTGTTGGCGGTGGGGGAAACGGCGTGTACCGGCTTGCACGGCGCCAATCGGCTGGCCAGCAATTCGTTGCTCGAAGCACTGGTCTGTGCTCATATGATGGCCGAAAACCTGGGTCCGCATGCCGCGGCGCGCCGTGATGACCGACCCCGCATTCCCGATTGGGAACCCGGCGACGCGGTTCCCAGCGATGAGGCGGTCGTCGTCGAGCATAACTGGAACGAAGTACGTACGTGTATGTGGGATTATGTCGGGATTGTCCGGTCGAACCGCCGGCTCGAGCGTGCGGCCCGACGGATTCGCAATCTGCGCCGGGAAATCCGCGAATATTACCTCAGTTACCTCGTGACGGCGGATGTTCTGGAGTTGCGCAATATTGCCGCCGTTGGCGAACTGATTATCCGTTGCGCCCAACAGCGCCATGAAAGTCGCGGATTACATTACACGCTTGATTATCCCAAAGCGGCGGAACACGCGCGACCGATGGATGTTGTCATTACCGATCCGGTCGGCAGTATGCCCGAAAACGGCGGTTTGGCATGAGGTCGGCGCATCGTTGATTCACGGCTTCCAAATCGTAATCCGTCGTCGTCGCCCGTCGTCGTCCACCGGTTTTCATGTGCTTTTAGTGACTTATTCAAGCATGTTTGCGCAAAAAAACAAGAAAACGGTGATCCGCTTACTTGCGTGATCACCCTCTCCCTCTGGGAGAGGGCAGGGGGTGAGGGTTGGCGAAGCCATTAGACAGAAATATTAATATTGGATATTATTGCATCTGTCTAGTTCAATATAATCTGGTTTTAATCGGCGCTTTCGGACTGACCCCTCGCAGCGCAATAGCGCAATGCTATTCTTGAATCGCGATTGAGATATGACCCCAATAGCTGTTATTCCATACTCGACGACAAGTTGGCATCCATCACCAGAACGTTCATGGCGCGGTATTGCGAATAGACGCGACCCATCGACAAGACAAACAGCATGCCAAGAATTATGTTCGCCGGACCGTCCCAGTCTTTTCTTTGGAGCAATCCTCGCAGACGACATTCCGTGCGGTTTTGTCGATTGTGATGGCCGTGTCAAATCCCTGAACGTGTGTTTGCTCAACAAGGATCCCGTCGGCACAGCAGTCCGCCTGCCTTGGAAGAAGGACCGGCAAGAGCCCGGTGGCCGGATACAGGGATTCATCGCAGGCCGATCCCGGACTTACCGAGATGCCGGTTGTTCCAGCGGTTCGGTCGTTTCCGGTTGATTGATTGGCAATCAGACTGCCCGTAACGGTAACCGATTCGCCGCTGATTCCGAGCGCTACGGAACGACTGTTGAAAACCTGAAGGTTATGTATCGTGATCCGGCGTCCGGCAACCAGAACGCCGGGGCGTTGACGATCCAGAGGGAACAGGCGTCCGTTGCTGCCGGTGACCGTGTCATCGGTTGACGTGCAATCGTCTCCGTTGAGTACCAGGTTGAAGCCATTGGCGCCGCAAACGTTACCGTTCAGGTGGATGTTGTGCATATTGGCGCCCACGTGAAGGCCATTGCGCGCGTTGCCGATACAGCGGTTTCCCCGAATTAGGATTTCTCCGGCAGCCTGCAGGCGGTCATCCGGCACCTGGTGCAGCACGATGCCGTCTTCGAATTCGGCAAAGGCAGCCACATTGTCCAGGATTTGGCAATTCCGGCAGCGGCCGATCGCGATGTTCTTGTCGTGCGCGTACAGGCTGTGCACCCCGCGGATGATGCTGTTACTGACGACGCAATCCGGAAAATGCGAATTGTTGTGCACACCCACGGAAAGATTGTGCAGAATCGCGTTTTGCAGGGTGATGTTCTCAATGACGATGCCTTCGAGCGGTTGCGCCGCGGCTACCTTGATGCAGCATCCGGCCGTGTTCTCTTCCCCCCCGGTTTGTTCGAGCGGACCGGGCTGCGCATCCAGCTGATTGTGCTTGTTGCCGTCGATTGTGCCCGTGCCGCCTATCCGGACCTGGCTGTGCTCGATCAAGATGGCGGAATGCTGCGTGGCAAGGCAGGCCTTGTCTTCGCACCGGTACGAACGGCCGCTGGCCGCATCCAGATGCAAGGTGTTTCCGCGAATCGCAACGATCCGGGCATGGCCGGCGTGCACGCGGCGGGTCTGAAAGGTTGCCCCATGGCGGGGTCGTTCCCCTTCGGAATGTTGAACCCAGTCAATCAGGTGGATCGGCAACTGCTCATCATGCAGGGTCACTTCCTGGCCGACGGCATATGCGGAACCCTTGGTGACGATCACTTCCGTGTCGCCCGGGCGCACATCCTGCCGCAGAGTCTGAATCACGTAGTCGGCGATTCGGAGTATCCCGTTGATCTCCAGACACTGGTTGGACCGGGGTCTGAGCGGACGGCGGAGGGTATAGATTCCGGGAGGTACGAGCACATGCCGGGCGTCGGTGTCGAGCGCCTGTTGAATCGCGGGCGCGTCATCGGCAACACCGTCGCCAACGGCGCCGAAATCGAGAACGGAAATTGTATCCGGTCGGATCGTCTGTTCCTTCTTCACCTTGGTTCCTTTCGTCCTGAAAACGGAAGTTACACTTGCGAACACCGCTGTTTGAGCTTCTTCATGTACTGCGACAAATCATACGTCCGTCCGCGCATCCATGCCAGATCCGCCTGCACGACATGCTCCAGACCCTGCTCGCGCCATAGCGCCCACTGCGCCAGACGCTCAGGCATAGGGGTCATGACAGCGGAATACTGCATGCCTCCGGCCAACCGACCGGCCTCGCGCAACGTCAATCCGCACGATTGCCGCAGTCCCCACAAGAACAGCGCACAGCCAGGATGACCGCGACGGCCAGCAAA
>PWZG01000108.1 GCA_003567575.1 PVC group bacterium
TACCAGATATCGCAGTACGATCAGCCGCTTTGTCAGGGTGGTAAACTGGATATTGCAAGCGGGAACACCTCCAAGACGGTGCGGATAACCCGTATTCATCTGGAAGAAGACGTTGGTAAAAGCCTGCATTTTGCCGGCGCCAGCGGTTTGGATTTCAACCGTGCCGGTCTACCGTTGATGGAAATCGTCACCGAACCTGATATGGCCACGCCCGACGAGGCTTATGCGTTTCTATCGGCGTTGAAACAGAACCTTTTGTATGCGGGCGTCAGTGGCTGCAATCTGGAGGAAGGCAACATCCGTTGCGATGTAAACTGCAGCCTGCGTCCCACGGACAGCGACCGGCTCGGCACGAAGACCGAGCTGAAAAACATGAATACGTTCAAAGGGGTTGTGCATGCGTTGCGGTATGAACTCGAAAGGCAGCGCGCATTACTGGACCGCGGCGAGACCGTGGCGCAGCAAACCATACGCTGGGACGCCGAACGGGAATGTACCGAAGTCATGCGAGGCAAGGAAGATGCTCATGATTACCGTTACTTCCCTGAACCGGACCTCATGCCGGTGGTCTTAAAGCAATCACAAATATCGGCTTGGGCCGACGAATTACCAGAGTTGCCGCGGGCGCGTTGCGATCGGTGGGTGCGCGATTACGGATTACCGGTTTACGACGCAGGTGTTTTAGTCGCCGATAAAGGTGTTGCGGACTATTTCGAATCCGTAGTGGCGCAGGGTGTTACGCCGAAATCCGCGTCTAACTGGGTGATGACCGAGGTTTTGCGTTCATTGACGGAAAATGACCTGGATATTTCACAATGGCCGGTGCCGGCGACAGCGCTGGCAGCGTTGATTGAACTCACCGAAAACGGAACCATCAATTCCAACACTGCCAAGCAGGTGCTGACGATGATGCGCGAGAGCGGCGGCGATCCGCGGCGCATCGTTGCCGAGAAGGGATTGGCGCAAGTCAGCGACGCAGCGGCGCTGGAAGACTGGGTTGCTCAGGCGATGACGGCGGCGCCGCGGTCGGTTGCCGACTACCGGCGCGGCAAAACCGCGGCACTGCAGTATCTTGTCGGCCAAGTCATGCGTCTCAGCCGCGGCAAGGCCGATCCCGCGCGCGTACGCGGGATGCTGGTCGCGAAACTTGCCAAATGAAAACACCTCAGGTATAATGTAATGATGCGTTATTTGACGAATCCATTATTGATGATGTTGCCGACGCTCGCTTTGCCGGGTAGTTTCTGTCGATGCGATGCCTGCCGGGAGGACATGTTTTGACCTCCAATGATGATTATGCGCTCGAGGTTTTGCTGGAAGAAAATCTGGTGACATCCGAGCAGGTGGATAAGGCCCGCGAAGCGCTGGCCGATGGCACCGAGGGAATTTCGGTCGTCGACTATTTGATTCAGAAAGAAGTCGTTCAGGAAAAAGAAGCGTTGCATGCCGTGGCGCAACGGTTCGGCATGGAAACCATCGATCTGGCGGATGAAGAAGTGCCGGCGGAGTCGATTGCGTTGCTGGACGAAGACATGGCGCGCCGTTACCGTGTCATCCCGTTGTTCAAACAGGACAATACGCTTACCGTGGCAATCGGCGATCCGCTCGATGTCGAAACCCTCGACAGTTTGCGTTACATGCTTAAGTGCAACGTCGAAGGATTGGTCGCAACGACCAAGGCAATCGACGCCGCGCTGAACCATTACTATGCCGACGATTCGGAGATGGAGAAATTGATGGACAACATGACGGAGGATACCGTCGGTATGTCCGCCACCAGCTCGAATGAAATGGCCGAAGATATCGACGTCACCGATTCCGATGTGCCGATCATTAAACTTGTCAGCCTGATCATTTACGAGGCGCAACGCAATCGCGCCTCGGACGTGCATCTGGAGCCGATGGAAAAACGGTTTCGCGTGCGTTACCGCATCGATGGCGTGCTCCACGAAGTCGACAGCCCGCCCAAACGGTTGCAATCGGCGATTATCAGCCGGGTAAAGATTATGGCGAACATGAAAATCGCCGAAAAACGGGTGCCGCAGGACGGCCGTATCCAAGTTCAGGTGCGAGGCCATTGGCTTGACCTTCGCGTATCTACGGTTCCCGCCAGTCATGGCGAAAGTATCGTTATGCGTATCCTCGATAAACAGAGTTTGGCGCTCGGATTACCCAAACTCGGTTTTCTGGCCGACGATCAGGAAACCTTCGGACGCCTGATACAGTTGGCTGACGGTATCCTGCTGGTTACCGGGCCGACCGGTTCCGGCAAGACGACGACACTTTACGCCTGCCTTAACCAAATTAACCGGCCTGACCGCAAGATCATTACCGTGGAAGACCCGGTCGAGTACCAGTTGTCCGGCATTAACCAGGTGCATGTTCGCGAGGATATCGGGTTGACGTTCGCGGCCGCCCTGCGCTCGATTCTGCGCCAGGCGCCCAATATCGTGATGATCGGTGAAATCCGCGACTATGAAACCGCGCGTATCGCTACGGAGGCGGCGTTGACCGGCCACCTCGTGTTCAGTACGCTGCACACCAATGACGCGCCCAGCGCCGTGACGCGGTTGCTCGATATCGGTGTCCAACCGTTCCTTGTCGCCTCGTCCATCCGCGGCGTCATGGCCCAACGGCTGGTTCGTACGATCTGCCCGTCATGCCGCGAGGAAGTCGAACCGACAAAAACCGAAGCGAATTTTCTTAAAAGTGTTGTCGGCGATAATGCCGACATCAAGAATTACAAGGGACGCGGCTGCAACAAATGTGCGCTGACCGGATACAGTGGACGCAGCGGTATTTTCGAAATATTCATAATCACGGACGAAATCCAGCGTATGATTTATGACCGACGCCCCGCGAACGAGCTGCGTGTTCGTGCGCGCGAGAATGGAATGCGTACTCTGCGTGAGGATGGCGTCCGCAAGGTATTGTCCGGGTTTACCTCGCTTGAGGAAGTGTTTCGCGTAACCATGGGAGACGAGGGCTGATGGCGAATTCAGATGTTGAAATGAGTGACTTGTTGGCGTTGACGGTTAATGAAGGCGCATCGGATCTCCATCTGGCGGTCGGTGTGCCGCCGATGTTGCGTATCCACGGCAGCATGCAACCCTTGGAATCCGCGCCGCTTGATGCTGAAGATACCGAACGCCTTATGAAAAGCATTACCTCCGACGAACATCAGCAAAAAGTTCGTGAAGGCGGTGGCACCGACTTCGGTTTCGGTTTCGGCGATAAAGCCCGGTTCCGTGTCAGCGTGTTTAAACAAAAGGGTTTTATCGGCATGGTGTTGCGCCAGATTCCATCGGAACTGATGACGCTGGAAGAAATCGGGCTCTCGCCGCAGGTCAAGGATCTGTTGTTCCGGCCGCGCGGCCTGATCCTGGTTACCGGTCCCACCGGTTCCGGTAAAACCACGACGCTGGCCTGCATGATCAATGTCATCAATGAACAGCGTGATTGCCACATCATTACTGTCGAAGATCCGATCGAATACTATCATTCTCACAAAAAATCCGTTATTACCCAGCGCGAAATCGGTGTGGATGTCCCGAGCTTCGAGGAAGCACTGCGGCGGGCGCTGCGTCAGGATCCCGATGTTGTGCTGGTGGGTGAAATGCGCGATTTGGAAACGATGACTGCCGCCATCACCGCGGCGGAGACCGGGCATCTTGTGTTTGCCACCTTGCACACTACCGGCGCCGCAAGGACCGTCGACCGAGTCGTCGATGCCTTTCCCACGACGCAACAGGCCCAGATCCGGACGCAGTTGGCGTCGGGACTGGTCGGTGTGATCTCGCAATTGCTGCTGGTCAGAGACGATAAACCCGGGCGGGTCGCCGCGTTCGAGGTCATGATTTCTACCCCGGCTATAGAAGCGTTGATCCGGGACAACAAAACATATCGAATCACATCTGAAATTCAGACCGGCGCCAAATACGGCATGATTACCATGGATGCCTACCTGATGGCGCTGTACGAAGCCGGCCAGATCGGATACGAGGATCTGCTCACGAAATCACAGGATCCCGCCGGTGTCGTCCAGAAACTTCAGGAATCGACAGGGAAACGGAGATAAACCGGTATGCCGGAGACAATTGTCGCCAACGAACCACTGCTGGATGTTCTGCTTGAGCAGAATATCATCTCCGCCGGACAGGTCGGGGAGATTGTCGATGAAGCGCATGAGACCGGGAAACCCGTGCGCGATATCGTCCTGAACCTGGAATTAATGTCCGAGGACGAATTGCTGGAGATGATTGCCGCACATCTAGGGACGAGCGTCATCAATTTGCCCGCCACCGATATTCCTCCCGAAGTCGTGCGCGCCATTTCAGCCAGCGTCGCGCGTATGTATAACGTGGTGCCGGTTGAAGACACGCCCGATTCGGTTACCCTCGCCTATTTCGACATGGTATCGCCCACAATGATGGATGAATTGATGTTTGTTCTAAGTAAAAACATCAGCTTCATTCTTGCACGCGAGGAAGATGTGCGCGCGTTCGTCAACCAGTTCTATGGCGATGACAGTTCAGCCGTCAACGAAATGCTCGCTGCGCTCGAATCGGAAATCGATTCCAATGAGGAACTGGTCAATCTGACGGCGAGCGATGACGAACACGCCATTACCGAAGCGGCCGGATCGACGCCGGTAATCCGATTCGTCAACCTGGTGCTGTACTCCGCCGTACAGGATCGCGCATCGGATATTCATTTCGAGCCGTTCGAAACCGAATTCAAAATCCGCTATCGCGTCGATGGCGCGCTGTACGAAATGACGCCGCCTCCCAAGCGGCTGGCGCTGCCGGTGATTTCGCGCTTGAAGGTTCTATCAAACCTAAATATCGCCGAACGCCGCCTGCCGCAGGACGGCCGCATCCAATTGCCGATTGCCGGACGTGTCATCGATTTCCGTGTCTCGTGCCTGCCTACCCAGTTCGGGGAAAGCGTAGTCTTGCGCGTACTCGACCGCAGCGTTGTCTCGCTTGAACTCGATAATCTCGGGATGCCCGACGAAGTGCTCCATAAAATCGAAGAGGACATCAAAAATCCCAACGGCATTATCATCGTCACCGGTCCCACCGGTTCCGGTAAGACAACCACCTTGTATTCCGCGTTGCGACGTATCAACAAAGTTGAAACTAAAATTTTGACAGCCGAGCAACCGGTCGAATACGATATCGAGGGGATTATTCAGATTCCGATTAACGATGCCCAGCGCAATACGTTCGATCGCGTATTGCGCGCGTTTTTACGACAAGATCCGGACGTGATGATGATCGGCGAAATTCGCGATCTCGAAACCGCGCATATCGCCATCCAGGCCTCGTTGACCGGACACTTGGTTTTCAGTACGCTGCACACCAACGATTCGGTCGGCGCCATTACCCGGTTGATCGATATGGGCGTCGAACCGTTCCTGATCTCCTCCACCTTGGAATCCGTGCTGGCGCAGCGGCTGGTGCGCCAAATTTGCGAACAATGTAAAACCGGCGGCGATCCCAGCGATGAAGAATTGATACGGCTGGGAATCGAACGTAAAGAAGTTGAAGGACGCGGTTTTTATCGCGGCGCCGGCTGTTCGCATTGTAACAACACGGGATATCATGGTCGCAAAGGACTTTATGAATACCTGGAAAACAGCAGCGTGATCCGTGATCTGATCAATCAGCGCAAACCTTCGCTCGTGTTGCGCGATAAAGCCGTCGAAATGGGGATGCGCACGCTTCGCCAGGACGGCTTGCGCAATGTCCTTGACGGGTATACCACCGTCGAAGAAGTGGCCAAGTATACTTAAGATAAAAATATGGAAAAAGTGATAATTATCGGAACCGGCCCCGCCGGCTTGACGGCCGCATTGTATGCGGCGCGCGCCGGGCTTGCGCCGTTGGTCGTCGAAGGCATGCAACCGGGCGGACAATTAACGACGACGACTGAAGTCGAGAACTATCCCGGGTTCCCCGAGGGAATTGACGGGACGGCATTGATGTTGCTGTTCCGCCGCCAGGCGGAACGCTTCGGCGCCCGTTTCGAGAGCTCGCCGGTGAAAGCGTGTCGCTTCAGGGAACCGCCGTTGCAACTGGAACTGGACAGCGGCGAACGTCTGGAAACGCAAACGGTAATTGTCGCCACCGGCGCTTCCGCCATCTATCTGGGTTTGCCTTCCGAAGGCCGTTTGATCGGGCACGGTGTCTCCGCATGCGCCACCTGCGACGGCGCCTTCTATCGTGGCGTTCCCGTCGCCGTCGTTGGCGGCGGCGATACGGCCATGGAAGAGGCATTGTTCCTAACCCGCTTCGCCAGCCGTGTCACCGTGATCCATCGCCGCGACCGGTTCCGCGCCTCGCGTATCATGGCGGAACGGGTCTTGCAACATCCCGCGATTGACGTGCGCTGGGATTCCGTTGTGACCGATGTGATGGATCCGGAAAAAGGGGAAGTTACCGGCGTAAAACTGCGGCATGTAAAAACCGGCGCGGAAGACCTGTTGCCGGTGACGGGCCTGTTCGTGGCCATTGGACACCGGCCCAACACCGAGCCTTTTCAGGGTCAACTGGACATGGATTCGCGCGGGTACGTTCGGTCCCGGAATACGCGGACCGATGTCGCGGGCGTTTTTGTCGCTGGCGATGTTCAGGATGCCGTTTATCGTCAGGCGGTGACCGCCGCCGGAACCGGTTGCATGGCGGCCATCGAAGCCACCCGCTACCTCGAAACGGCGGGATGACGCCTGCAATCCACCATCGCCACGCGTCGTCCGCCGAGTTTAAGAATACCCGTTGTTACACGGATATTGTATGAAAAATGCGCCGTTTCCATCCATGACGCCTGAAACCCTGACGGTTTACAAGCGGTTGCTTGAATACGTACGACCGTATTGGAAACGGTTGGCGTTGGGCTTTCTGCTGGGCACGCTGTTCGCCGGCTCCAATGCCGGACTGGTTTGGCTGGTGCGTGGAGGATTCGTCCATATTTTCGATCCCCATCAGTCCGGTACCGGAGCGTTCCTGTTGTTTGCCGTGCTGTTTCCGCTGGCCGCCGTATTCCGGGGGCTTTTCGATTTCGGAAGCAAGTACCTGATCAAATGGGTCGGCAACCGGGTCGTGATGGATTTGCGTAATGCATTGTTCGTGCATCTGACGGTGCTGCCGCTGTCGTTTTTTTCGCGCAGCCGCAGTGGCGAGCTGATGTCGCGCGCTACCAATGATACCGCCTTGATCGAGCGTGCGGTATCAACCGTGATTGCCGATGTGGCCAAACAACCGATGACTTTTTTGTTCATGGCCATCACCCTTTTCGTGCTGGATTGGAAACTGGCGCTGGGAAGCGTATTGCTGTTGCCGTTGTGCCTGGTCCCGATCCGGCGGTTCGGCCGCTGGATGCGCCGCTATTCGCGTCAGGCTCAGGAACGCATGGCGGATTTGACATCGATCCTGCACGAGATACTGGGTGGCGTGCGGATCGTTAAGGCTTATGGCATGGAGCGGTACGAGCAGGAACGGTTCGCGCATCAAAACAATATTTTTTTCGGCCGCCAAATGCGGGCTGTCGTGGCGCGCGCGGGACTCGAACCGATTATCGTCGTCATCTCCTGTGTCGGGATCGTCGCCGTCGTGGCCTATACCCGGTGGGCATCCATGGCCGGCGCCGATCTGATCGCGTTTATTACCGCCATGGTCATGCTTTATGAACCCATCAAGAAAATGAGCGCGCTGCATCTGCATATCCAACAAAGCTGCGCGGCGGCCGACCGCTTGTTCGAAGTGCTCGATAAATCGATCGTGGTCAATAACCGGCCGGATGCCGTCGAGTTTGACGGTCATGTAGAAAAAATCACCTTCGAAAATGTCGGGTTTGCGTACGATGACGAACCGGTATTGCATGACCTGTCGTTCGAAATCGCCGGCGGAACCAAACTGGCCCTGGTCGGCAGTTCCGGTTCCGGAAAAACTACGCTCGTCAACCTGGTCCCACGTTTTGCCGATGTAACCGCCGGTCGCATTTTACTTAACGGCCGCGATTTGCGCGATTATACGCTTGTCTCGTTGCGACGCGCGATCGGGATGGTGACCCAGGATACGGTATTGTTCAACGATACCGTGGCCAAAAACATCGCCTATGGATCGGAAGGCGTCAATGACGGGCACATCGAGGCCGCCGCACACAAGGCCCATGCCCACGATTTTATCAGCGCGCTTCCGGATGGATACCGGACGATGATCGGGGAACAGGGCGTCCGCCTCTCCGGCGGACAATGCCAGCGACTCGCCATCGCGCGGGCCATCCTGCGGAACCCGCCGATCATGATTCTTGACGAAGCCACCAGCGCGCTGGATACCGAGTCCGAACGTTATGTCCAGGCCGCCCTCGATCATCTGATGACGGGCCGGACCGTTTTTGTCATATCGCATCGACTGTCAACATTAACCCATTGCAACCCGATTATCGTCCTCGAAAAGGGACGTCTGGTGGAGCAGGGCGATCATGCCGCGCTGATTGAGCGGGACGGCTTGTACCGCCGCTTTCATGCATTGCAATTCGAAAATGCCGCCTCCCCGACCCCCGGTCCCCGACCCCCGACATCCTAAGACACGTTGCAGGCAACCAAACGTGCGGCTATTATGACGGAACGCGATTCTCAATAAGGAGCAAACCCATGAAATCATATCGCAAGGAACTATGGTTCCAAACATCCAGCCGGCGCGCATTGACCAATATCACGCCCGAGATCGAGCAATGTCTTGCCCAGAGCGCTATCCGTGAAGGATTATGCCTGGTCAATGCCATGCATATTACCGCGTCGGTTTTCATTAACGATGACGAGAGCGGATTGCATGGCGATTTCGAGAAGTGGCTTGAACGGTTGGCGCCGGAAAAACCTTATTCCCAATACGCCCACAACGGCGCGGAAGATAATGCCGACGCCCATCTCAAGCGCACGATCATGGGGCGTGAAGTCGTCGTTGCCGTCACTAACGGCGCCCTCGATCTCGGACCATGGGAACAGATATTCTACGGTGAATTCGACGGTAAACGCCGTAAACGCGTGCTGGTCAAGATCATTGGGGAATAAGCTGCCTTAAACCTCATGTACACCCGCGATTTCGACTACGATCTCCCCCCTGAACTGATTGCCCAGCAACCGCTGCCGCAACGCGATCGGGCGCGCATGCTGACGCTGGACCGCACGACCGGCGCCGTCGAACACCGCACCGTCCGCGATCTGCCGGCGTTGCTGCAAGCAGGCGATCTGATGGTCGTCAACGATACCCGCGTCATCCCCGCGCGATTGTTCGGCCATAAAACCGCGACCGGCGGCCGGGTCGAAACGCTGTTGATTGAACCGGCCGACGGCAACCGCTGGCATGCCTGGTGCAAGACATCCGGACGCACCCGCGTCGGCGACAGTTACAGTTTGGCGTCCGACCGTATCGCGGCCCGTATCGAACATGTCTTCAAGGACGGATCGGTGGAGATGTCGCTTGCGGTCGAACCGGACGCCAGCCTGGCGGCCGTCCTCGAAACAGAAGGCGTCACCCCGTTGCCGCCGTATATCAAACGGTTGCCGACCGCTGCCGATGGATCGCGGGATGCGCGCGCGCACGACGGCGCCGACCGCCAACGCTACCAAACGGTTTATGCCCGCGCACCCGGCGCCGTCGCCGCGCCGACCGCCGGCTTGCATTTTACGCCCGCGTTGCTTGCGTCGCTTGAACATAGCGGGGTGCGGCGCGCGGCGGTGACGTTGCATGTCGGGCCGGGGACCTTCAAACCCGTCGCAAGCGACCGGATCGACCAGCATGTCATGGAATCCGAACGCTACGAAGTTCCGGAAGACACGGCGGTTTTGATTGAAGAAACCCGCCGCGCGGGCGGCCGCATTCTGGCGGTCGGCTCAACGACGGTGCGTACGCTGGAACATGTGGCCGCCGCCAATCAGGGTCGGGTCGTCGCGGGATCGGGACGGGTTTCGCTGTTTATCCGGCCCGGTTTCCAGTTCCGGGTGACGGATATGATGCTCACCAATTTCCATTTGCCGCGCTCGACACTGTTGATGATGATTGCCGCATTGGCAGGCCGGGAACGGGTGCTGGCGGCCTATCGTGAAGCCGTCGCGCAGCAGTATCGTTTCTATAGCTATGGCGATTGCATGCTCATAAAATCGTAAGCGTTTACGGGTCAGGGGTTTACGGTTAAGCGGGTCGGGTAAGGGTATCCGGGTAAGGGTGGCGGTTAAGGGTTCGAGTAAGGGTGCGCTGAAGTGTTGGAAGCAAGGAATCACGACCATGACACAGCCCTTTGGGCATGAGAAGCTGATCGTTTATCAGAAAGGGATGCGCTTCGTGGCGTTGCGCAGTGACCCACTTAACCGCCACCCTTCCTCGGATACCCTTACCCGACCTGCTTCCACCGATGCGGCGATTGTCGCTTCAGGCATCCACAAGAGATCACGTCTACCCACGGATTCCGCGGAAGACCCA
>PWZG01000349.1 GCA_003567575.1 PVC group bacterium
CGGTGCCCTCGCAGCAGACGCGCGTAACGCGGTCGCCGGGCATCCACTGCAGGATCGGGCCGAGGCTGTGGGTGCCGTAGGTGATGCCATCCACCCCGGTCTGCCAGCGCCGGCGCCACGGCGTCTGGTGCTCGTTCATGTGCTTGAGTTCGTGGATGTATTCGCCTTCCGCGTAGTAGGGCGTGCCGAAGAGCTCCTGGCGGACCAGTTCCTTGACGATCTGGTTGGAACGCATGTACGTGTAGTTCTCGGCCATCATGTAGACACCATTGCTCGCCTTGCAGGCCAGAACCAGTTGGCGGCATTCCTCGACCGAAACGCCGGCGGTGACTTCCGAAAGCACATGCAGGTTGCGCTCGAGCGCGGCAATAGCCTGCGGCACATGGCAGTGCATCGGCGTGCCGATGATTACGGCATCCAACGCCGATTTCTCCAGCATTTCATCGTAATCCGTGTACTGCTCGCGCGCCCCAAGCCGCTCGCGGGCCTCGGCCAGATTCGTGGCGTTGTTGTCGCACACGGCGTGGACCGCCACATGCCCCATGGCGTCGCAGGCGGACTTGAAACTGGCACCGCGTCCGCAGGCGCCGACGATGCCGAGATGTAATTTGGTTTTCATGGCATGCACTCCTTTTTCGATTTAAGCATCAGACACCGGCGGGCGCATCGCCCCAATCGGGTACGGTCACGGTTTCGCCGTCCTTCAGAGCCGACTGGTGGGCCGCGACGCCCATCGCCATATAGCGTACGGCTTCCCATATATTGATGGCGGGGATCCGGTTTTGCGTCACGGCGTCGACAAACTCATGCACCAGGTAAGGATGCGAACCGCCATGTCCCCTTGGCGTGAAATCCATGCTCAACAGTTCGCTTTCGTCCTTGTCCTGATGCATGGCCTGCTTGAAGGCCTGCTGGACATCCGGCGGCAAGGGGTCGAACATTTCCGGTGGCGTTAACGGCGTCTTTTCCGGTTTGGGCAGGTTTGCTAAATCGGGGTTGGCGGTGTCGGGACGCGTAATTTCGAACCAGCGATTTTCCGAGAAGGCGCCGCGCGTACCGAAAACCCGGAACGTTTCGGAATCCGCTCCCACAAGGCCGGGAGTTTCGCGCATCTCCAGAACGCGGACCACGGCGTCGTTGGCCATTTTGAATAACGCCATTTCGTTGCTGAATGAGCTGTCGGCGAAGTAGGGATCGTTTTCGCGGTGACGATATCCGTAGGCGGTCGCCTTGACGGCGTGGGTATTCATCACGCAGACCGGTCCACTGACGGAATGGGTGGGGTAATGCATGGGGCCGCCGCGAATGCCGCGCCGCCGGTAGACTTCGCGCACCGCCTGCCATTCCTTTCCGGAGGCGCTGGACGTACGCGATTGCTGTACTTGGCGCAGGTTGCAGTTGGCGTCGACATCGTGCATGTATTCGCCTTCGGCGTAAACAAAATCGCCGAAGGCGCCCTCGCGCGCCTTGCGGCGGCAATACATGGACTGGGAATGATAATAAGTTGTCTCACCCAGCATGTAGTGTTGTCCGGTACGCTGCACGGTTTCCACCAGTTTGTCGCACCAGTCGAGAACTTCGCCGTTATCCGGGATTGAGATGATCGGGACGGCGCTGTAAACATGTTTGCCGCTTTCCATGGCTTGTATACATTGCGGCGCATGCAGCCAGGGCTGCGTTATGATGACCAGCGCATCGAAGTCCGCCTTGCAGATCGCGTCCAGTGACGGGTACGCGTCACGCGCGTCGAACTTGTCCGCGTAAAACGGGTCGTCGGCGAATTTGGCGATGCGTTCCGGTTCCCGGTCGCAGAATCCGATGCGATCCACGGCGGGATGACTTTTGAATAACGGTGCGAAACTGCTGCCGAACGATCCCAATCCGACTAAACCAATGCTGATACCCATGGTATACTCTCCTTTTTTTTCTTGATCCGACGGATCGGTCAGATCCGATCAATCCAATCGATTAACCTAATTCGACAATATCCAATCCGCTGAATCGGCCGAAGGCTTCCACGGCGTCAGTCTGGTCTCCCAGCACGAGCGCGCTATGATGGGTGCCGCCCGCGCGCGAGTAAGTTTCCAGGAATTCCGCAATCGGCAGGCGTGGCCGGATCCAGGCGCGCACGGCATCGCGCATTTTCGGATCAAGCCGATCGTCCTCTTCCAGTACTTCCACCGGTGCGATGATCAAGCCGAATGTGTCGTCCGGACCGGGCGCGAGATTCACGAATACCGCCGGCCCGGGCTTTACCGGTCCCGTCAGCACTGCCGGCGGCGCAACGCCCGGCACGAAGAATGGTTTGGCGAAGAGGCGCGGCGTACCCGATAACACCGCGGGACTGATCTCGCCCATGTGCGAAAGAAATAGCGTGCCGCCGGTCCAATCGGCGCAGAATATCTCGGTGAAGGTCGCGGCGCCGAAGGCGCGCGTCAGCGCGCCGACCAGGGCCGCGGTGAGGACATCGCCTTCACCCCCGTAACCGATGCCCCGGGCCATCGCCTTGGAGATTTCGAGAAAGGGCATGGTGGCGGCGGGCCGGTTGCTGCCGTCAAAGGCTTGGAAGTTGACACTCATCGCGCCATAGCCACCCTCGTCAAGTAAACGGCGTAAGCCAAGTCCCACCCGTACGGATCGCCGATGATCATCGAGCGCGAGATCACAGGCGAAGCGTTGGTTGTCCGCCGCTAGTTCGGCCGCGATCTCAGGCTCTCCAACGGCAAGCACGGCGGCATCGAGTGTTTCTATGCCGACCTCTTGCACCGTGATTTCGAAGCGCTCACGCAACACGCTTTCCTCGACCGCGAAATCGCCCATGCCGGCAAACGCCGGACCGACACGCAATGCCCGCGTACCGCGAAGCTCGTGAGCCGCCAACGCGGCGCGCACGAGACCGGCGGCGCGATCCAGGGTGCGCGGATCGTCCGCGGCGCCCGCAACGATCTCGAAGGACCGCTTGGTGCGCCGCAGCATTGAGGCAAAGTCCATCACTCCATGTACACCATGATTGAACATGATGCGGTCGGCTTTGACGTCCGGCCCGAAGCCCTCATCCATCGTCGTGTCCAGCATGATAATCGGCAGCGTCGTTTTCCGGAAAACCTCCAGTGATTCGAGCGAGGGCGAATACGCCAGGTGCAGGGTCACGACGGCATCGACGCCGTTCTGCTCGAAGCGTTTGATCGCCGCCGCAAACTCTTCCGCGACGCGGCAGACCGGTGCCATCTGTACGGTGATATCTCGAGTCTCGAAGCCGGCCGCAATCTTTTTAAGAAATACGTCAAAACCGCGGCGACGGTCGGGCAAAAGATCGTCGTAAAGTTTAAGATAGAACGGCAGGAGACCGATACGGGGTTGAGATGTTTTCATGAGGATTATCCTTGCGGCGCTGAAGCAAAAAGGAGCTGGGCATTGTTGAAAAGGATGTTTTCTACCTCCGCATTTGTAAGTCCGGCACGTCCGGCCGCCAGTTTGATGCCGCGTAACTGCTCGTAATAGAACGAGGTGAACTCGACCGCGTGCCTTGCATCATAAATGGAGGTGCCGATTTCGTGATCTTCTCCCATGAGATAGGCGTACTGGTTATTGATCTCGACCGATTTGCCGCGCAGACAGGCAATAGGCGCGTCGGAACCGAACAGGATGCGGTCGCGCGGAAAGTGGCGGAAGGCATATTCGAGGACGCCTTCGTGATTGACCATTGCCGTATCGATCCAGGCATTTGGACAGGCGGCGATCCCGTCAAGGAACCCGATGACATTGGACAGGTAATAAGCCCTGCCGATATGCGCGAAAATGATCCTGGCATTCGGGTAACGGCGGCATAGCGCGACCATATCCCGTTGGTTTACAGGGTCGGCCAGTCGTTGTTCCCTGGGAATATGCAGCATGATCACCCATCCATGCGCACCGGCGGCGTCCATCTGGTCATCGGGCAACATGTCGGGAATGGTTATTTCGTTTTGCGGTTTCCAATCGACAAAGCGGAGATAGGGTTTGTATCCGCACAACCGATTGGTAACGACACGGCGGACCACGGTTTCGACGTGGTCATGCGGCGACACCAGGGCAAGCCCGAAAAATCGTCGGCCATCGGAAATGCGGCCGGTGTATTCCGCTGAACGGTCGCGATCCATGTCCCGTCCCGGATGCCCGAAACTGGCAAGGGAAACCGTTTGGTCCGGCAACGCCGCGCGAGTCCATGCAAGATAGTCATCCAGGGTGTACGCGCCGCCGAACTTCCGGTAGCAACTCTTTGCGGGAAATGATGTGCCCGGCCGGCGGCATTCGGCGTCGAACAAGTGTACGTGTACGTCAAACAGCTTTGCGGGTAGAAACCCGCGCAGTTCTGAATCGTAGATTCCGCGATCT
Source organism: PVC group bacterium (assembly GCA_003567575.1). GTDB lineage: Bacteria > Verrucomicrobiota > Kiritimatiellia > CAIKKV01 > PXCX01 > PXCX01. The sequence continues at coordinate 4,375 of PWZG01000349.1, forward strand.
CGCGCTTGAATGTCAGGGATCATGATCTCCTCGCTTATGCTGAATCATATTCGTTCAGCGATTCCGTTGGCGATTCCATGCTGGATCGCGTCACGTGTTCATTCGCAAAACAATCAAAGCCGATTCCCGCCAGGATCGCGGCGCCCATAGCGCCGGCATGGACGGATCCGACCGAGATATCCAGGCCGGTCACCTCCGCTACAATTCTCGGCCAGAGCGGACTGTTTCCGGGACCGCCGACCATGACCGCTTTACGGAAACGGAATCCGCGCTGGCGCAATCGATCGAGATGCGTGTTCACGGCACGAGCCGCGCTTTCCATCACCGCCCGTGCAATCCGTTCCGGTTCGGCATCAACCGTTGCGGGCGGCGCGCGCAAATTGATGCGCAAACCGTCTGCGCCGTCCGCCGCCCGGGCGGCCAGCGTATCGAAACGATGGAACCGATCGCTTCCGGACATCCCGGGTGCAATCTGGTGGTCGAGATACCAATCGATCACCGGGCCGATGGCCGGCACGGAAAACATCCCCGCCCAGGGTCCACCCCGATCCGACAGGAACGGATCGCAAAGCAGTTCCACATCCAGCAAGGCATCCCGGTCGTTCCATGGCAGGAAACCGACCCACGACGTTCCGCAGGAAAGCAATAGTTGACCTGCCTCAAGGACACCGACTGCCCGTGCCGCCGATGGATGATCGAACGCGCCGGTCACGACCAGGGTTTCCGGCGTCAATCCGGTTGCCTCGGCTGCTTGTGGTGTCAGGGTACCCACCGCGACACCGGAGCCGGTTAGCTGCGAGAGTTGTTCCTCGCGCAAACCGATCCGTTCCAAGTAAGGCCCGTGCCAGCTTCGGCCAAGCTGGTTCTGCAAATGAAACGTCGTTGCGGTGGAATAATCCATGACCCACTGACCGGTCAACCGAAACAGCAGCCAGTCGGTGTTCATGCCGACATGGGCGGCCTCGTCGAGCAGATCCGGACGGTGTTGCCGCAACCAGGCCAGGTGCGCCAGGGGGAACGTGTTGATGCAGGGCCAGCCGGTAACGCGCCGGATATCGGTTGGTGTTAAATCTTGTAACGCGGGCGGGAGCTGCTTCGCGCATCGACAGTCCATCCAGTTGGTGATCGTTGTTAGCGGACGGCCTTGCGCATCGGTAAGCAGCGTGTTCCCCGAAGCGCCGGAAATTGTCAGCGCGCGCACCCCGCCCCGCGCCGTGTCCGCTAATTCGCGAATCAATCCGACGACATCGCGCCAGTGGCCTTCGGCGTCGAGCTCGACGCAATCCGGCGCCGGATGATCGTACGCGACCGTCCGTTCAGCCGTCCGCAAGACACTCCCGTCCTCCGCCATCAGCACGCCCTTGAGCGCGCTGGTTCCGAGATCGAGGCCGATGGTGCAATCAGGTTGGCGTGTCATGAGTTCCTCAAGACCGATTGCAATCGAAATCTGTCGATCGCTATCGATGCCTCTGCCGATGTCTGCCGGCTCAACATGCCAGCGCCGCCTCCGGTTCCACGCCGTCATTGATCACCGCGTTGAGCGCTTGAATTAACTTCGGCGGGTTGTCCGCCATGAAAATATTGCGTCCGAAAATCACACCGCGCGCGCCCTGCTGAACCGAATTGCGCGCCTTGATGAGAACATCCAGATCGCTGTCGAGTTTTTCCGCGCCGATAGTGAATATCGGGACGGGTGTGTTGGCAACAATTTCGTGAAAGCGGTCCCCGGTATAAAAGGTTTTCACCAGATCGGCGCCAAGTTCAGCCATGATACGCGAGACACGTTTCACCTTCGCATGCACTTGATCCGGGGTTCGTTCCTTGTGTTCGACGATGTAGGCTTCACCGATTAACGGAACACCCAACCGCTCCTTCTGGCGCACTACCTCGCAGAATAAACGGACGTTATCCGTCTCACGGCGGCGGTCATGATCTTCTTCAAGAAAAAGAGAGCAAATGACCGCTCCGGCGCCGGCTTGGACCGCTTGTTCGACCGTGGTCGCGATGGTCGTGTCGCCTTCACGGTAGTCAAGCGGATAATAAAAAGCCGCACTCCAGTTGATCCGTACCACCGGGGTGGGGGGCAGGGTTACGGATTGAAGAAGTTCCGCGTTGCGCTGTAGCATGAAACAGGGTAACAGGAGGGCATCGGTCAGGAGACAGTTTCGAATGGCCGGCGCCGCCTGTTCGATTCCCGGTTGATCGCCGTATTCCATGACATGATCCAGCGCGGAAATCACGAGATTCCGTTTGCCGCGAAATAATTGATGAATTCGTATGGGAATACCCGTCAATGTTGTGCGCCTTTCCGTTGCGATCAGTCCAGGCTTGCCGTGGTCCCCTTGGCTTGCGAACGCAATGCCGCGGTAAACAGGGCATGACTCAATGCCGTTTCATCCGGCGTTACGCAGGAGGCGAAGCGGCCCAATGTAACGCCGGCCAGTTCGCTGACGTAGGCAGCCCACATCTGCAAAATGGCATCCGAAAAACCGAATTCGAAAATCCCGCCGGTAATCGTCGGGAAGGTTGTCTCGTGACCCATATCCAGGTGATGCCACATTTGTTCGCTGCCGCGGCGTTCGAAAATTTCGAGATGATTAATGTTTTTTGTGCTGAACCGCACGCCGCTTTCCGTTCCCAGGATTTCCAGGCGCCATGAGTTCTTCTCGCCGGGAGCTATTCGCTGGGTTTTCAAGGTCATCGGAAACGTATCGCCGCCGGCCGGATTCACGGTCTCGCACAACAGGGTCGCGTTTTCCCAGGTACGGCAGGGAACCTTGTTGCCCTTGCCGTCGGGACGTTCCTTAATGATATCGCTCAGGATCGCGCGCACGTTTTGCGGGATCCATCCGGCACGGAAGGGGACATGGCAGACATGCATGCCCAAATCGCCCATGACGCCATATTCGCCGTTGAACTCGATCATGCGTTTCCAGTTGATCGGTTTCTCGGGATCAAGATCGCTGGAATGCAAGAACGCGCCGTTGACTTCCAGAATACGGCCGAACACGTCCTGCTCAATCATGGCGGCGAGCCGTTGCATGGCCGGACAAAACGGGAACTCCGACGAACAACGCACCAGCAGTTCCGGATGCGCTGCGACCGCCTTGTTGATCGCCGTGTTGGCGGCCTGATCGATGCCAAACGGCTTTTCGCCCATCAAATGTTTGCCGGCCTCCAAAACGGCGCTGTAAATTTCCGCATGCAAATTGTGCGGAACGGCGACGTAAACCGCATCGATTTCCGTATCAGCAAGTAATTCGCGATAGTCATCCGTCAAACAGTTGACGCCCGGTAAATTGGTGCGGTACCAGTCCAGGATCGTCGGGTTCTTGTCGCAAACCGCCGTAATCACGGGACGCGCGGGCATGTCGGTTAAATGAAACCAGCGCGCGGCCGCGCTGGCGAATTCACGCCCCATCAATCCCGCTCCGATTATTCCAAAACGTATCTCTTTCATCTTAGTCCATCCCCTTCGTCTGTCCAAACCAAACGCAACCGGCTGCGGCGCCGGCGCGGTCGGATATTGTCCGCCGCACCGGTTGCCGGTATTGCGAGAACCTGCAATGTTATCCGTTATATCCTAAAGTCTTCTCCGTTTCCCCGATGGCTTCGTCGATCATATCCATGCAACGGGCAGCCGTATCAAGATCCATCACGATCGGGGGACTCATCCGCAGGATATGACCCGCCGGAATCCAGGCCAAACCTTTCCGGAAGGCCGACTGGTATACAATCTTGCCGGCTTCGTCGAACGGTTCCTTGGTCGTGCGGTCTTTTACCAGTTCCACGCCCATCAGGCAGCCTTTGCAACGGACATCGCCGATGATCGGATGTTCGTTTTTCATTTTATCCAATCGTTTTGTGAAGTATTCCTCCAGCCGTTGCGCGTTCTCGAGCAGGCATTCCTCCTCAATTGCCTTAATCGAGGCCAACGCCGCCGCGCACGCCATCGGATTGCCGCCGTAACTGGTCGAGGCGCTGATGCTTTCCACCGATTCGGCATAAGGTTCCCGCACGACCATGGCCGTTACCGGAAAGCCGTTGCCGAAACCTTTACCCAGCGTCACCACGTCCGGCAAGGTATCCCAATGTTCCATGGCCAGATATTTGCCCGTGCGTCCCATCGAGGTCAGGACCTCGTCGGCAAACAACAGGATCTTGCGCTCGTTGCACCATTGCCGCAGTTTCGGGAAGAAATCGTCCGGCGGGAAGATCGAGCCGGCCCAACCCTGAATCGGTTCCAGCACGATGGCCGCCACCTGGTTCGTCGTCGCCTCCAGAATGAATTCATCGTAAAACGCCAGATAGGCATCCGTATCGATTGTGCCGTCCGGTTTCTTGAACCAGGGACGATACGGGTTGGGGCGGGGCATCATGTAGAAACCCTGCGCGCGGCCGGCGCCGCTGGCTTTGTTCATGCGCGCCAGACTGATCGAATGACCGCTCTTGCCGTGGAAATCGCCAAAACACGAAAGCATCTCATACTGTCCCGTTGCGGCGCGGCAGACGCGCAATCCGGCCTCAACCGCCGTGGTTCCGCTGTCGTAAAGCTGTACGCCACTTAAATCGCCGGGCAATATTTCCGTAAGTTTTTCCAGTAATTCGAGTTTGATCGGCGTCGTGAAATCATGACAGTTCATCAGTTGGCCGGCCGCTTTCTGTACGGCTTCCGTTACCTTGGGATGACAGTGCCCCAGGGTCGTCACGTAAATGCCCGACGAAAAATCGAGGTATACGTTGCCGTCTACGTCCGTCAGCGTCACGCCGTGACCACTTTCGAAAACTACCGGGAACAATTTTACCTGTCCGGAATACCCTTTCATGATCGCGCTGGCGCGGCCGTGCATATCCAGTGATTTCGGTCCCGGAATCTCAGACGATTCCAGCCGCGGCAAGACGTTTAAATCCGGTTTGGCCCATGCGATATCGATGTTTGCCGACATAATGTTTCCTCCTCTATCTGGTTGTTGTTATTTTTGTCAATCGCCCTAAATTGCGTCGTTCCGCTGTCCTCAGACCAGCGGTCGTGATCCATTCGTCAAAATCGTCAAGCTTCCCGTAAGCGATACCCGATGAAGCGGACTGTACCTTGGTGTGATCCGCCAGCAGCGTTAGATGACCGCCGCTACGCAACATCGCCTGCGTTGTTCGCGCCAGCTCATCGGTTTGAACCAGGCAACGGCCCTGGGCGTCAACCACGTCGGCGCCCACGAATACGCGGTCGAACGATAACCTCTCCAGCGCCCATTCAGTCAGGGGACCGCCCAGATGCTGACGTTCGGCATCATATTCTCCACCCAGCAGCGCGCTGCGGATAGAGGCGCAATCCGCTATTTCTGCCAGAATCGGCATCGAGTTGGTATAAAGCGAAAGCGGCAGCCGTCGATCCATTTGCGCAGCGACATGAAAACAGGTCGAACCGTCGTCGATCAGTATCCGCTCGCCACCGCGCAGTTGTCGGGCGGCATAATTTCCGATCGCACGTTTCAACTTGTAATTGGCGGCAACCCGCCGGTGATAGGCCGACTCCTGTGCCATGCGGCCGGCATGCAGGCAACCGCCATGCGTGCGGATAATACTGCCCTGCCGGGCCAATTCGTCCAGATCACGGCGTACCGTGACCGGCGAAACCCCCGTATGGGCGGCCAGCTCATCAACGCGCCAGGCGCGTTGTTCCGCGCGTAACCGCTCCAGAATTACCGAATGCCGTTGATGCGTCGAATCCATGAAAATCTTTCGTGATCAAAATAAACAGATGTAATGATCGTTTAGATCGAAATATTTGTCAAGCGTTTTCCGTGGTCGCCAAAGACAAAGAGGCATCCGTCTACCCCTCGTCTTTACCCTAATCTTTACCTTTGTCGGTCGCCTTTGCGATCGTCGTCGGGGAGAATGAAAAGACAAAGATCGAGACTACGATCGCGACG
>PWZG01000144.1 GCA_003567575.1 PVC group bacterium
CACGAGGAGGACGTAAGCAATCGTGTTGCGTAATCGTGCCGCGTAATCGTTGTCCGATTCTAAGAAAACAAAACGGAACACGATTACGGAACACGATTACGGGACACGAGGAGGACGTAAGCAATCGTGTTGCGTAATCGTGCCACGTTATCGTTGTCCGGTTTCCCCGTGTTTTCAGACAATGGTAAAGATTACGGCAAAGACAAAGACAAAGAGGCATCCGTCTACCCCTCGTCTTTACCCTGCATGGGAAGCAGGGGGTTCGTCCGGCAAAGAATTGTGGCTGACGCGAACCGCGGAACGCCAACGACTCCGGAAAGCAACCGCATGAACAGTTAGCGATAAAGGTTACTTGCGGGTTTACCGAGTACGCCATTACCGGATGACCGGTAAATTACATCTACCAGATTGCGCACAAATTGTTCGTCAGAAACACCTCGCAGAAAATCCGCGGGTAAAACGACTTGGCGACGGAAATATTGCGCCAGTTCGCTGAACAGTTCGACCCGCGCCGCGTCATCCAGTTCGTCGCGTCGCAATAGCGCCTGAAGCGCAAGCGACGCTTCGCGCGCTGTCACCCGCTGACGGTATCGGGCCGCGATATGAGGTTGTTCACGCAACGAATTATATATCGGCGGCGCGATCCGTTCCAGGTCGGCATGCGCCGGTTTCGTGATTCGGATCACCACCGTATTGCCGGCCAGATCGCCCAGCCGTTGCGCGCGTCGCGTACACAGAACGGAAATGACGCCGACCAGATACAATATCGGCAAGCTGTCCACGGCACGGAACAGGTTACGCAGCAGCACCTGGCTGAACCGCAGTCGTAATCCGTCGGCATCCTGGACCCGTAAGCCCATCACCCGTTTGCCGATGGTCTGGCCACGCCATAACCATTCCAGCAGTACGCCATATGCGAGGGTACCGGCAAAAACCATCACGATGGCCAATGCCGTTGCCATATCGGCGCTGACCCCCTGCAGGGGAGCGAGCATGCCCTGAATCGCGCCGGAAAGAAGCATGATGCAGGCGACATCAATGCTCCATGCCAGGGCGCGATAAAGAGGGCCCGCCAGATCGTAGGAAAAGGTGATGCATTCCGGCGTGCGGATCCGTAATTGTTGTGGCTGAATCGTTTTCATGATCGGTCATACGCCGGCGACTCATCAACGCGACGCCGGCCGGCGGCCAGCAGGAATGCGCCAAGCAAGATGATTTGAGCGGCGCCGAAAGCGATTTTCAGCACGTAGGGTATAAGCGGTTCATGGTATTGCGAGAAGAAAGCTTCAACGATCCCGGCCCATATCAACAAGATTGTCACCCCGCCGATGAGCGTGGCCAGATCGCTGGACTGCTTGCGTAAACGCTGACCCAACGAATTTCGCGCATCGCGGCGGATAAGGATTTGCGCCAGTACCAGCCCCGCCTGACCCGCGATGATAAACGCCGGAATTTCAACGGCGCCGTGCGGCATTAACCAACCGAGCAGAAACAAGGTTTCGCCCGCCATCATATAGTCGGCGGCGACCGCGCCGATAATCACACCGTTATAAAACAGGATGACAAGCGTGCCGAATCCCCAGGTAATACCAAGCGCCATGGCAAAGATGGCAACGCGCGTATTATGCGTCATCAGCGTCGACGAAAACGTCGCCCGTTGATGCGCCAGCGCTTCCGGCGGCGATCTTTCCTCCGCGGCCACCCGTTCGGAGGGATGCATGTGCAGGTGCGAAAAGGGCATGATAACCGCGCGCATGCCGGGATCGACCGCCATCACGCCGGCGCCGAAGATTGTGCCAAGCAGTACCGCTCCGGCAGCCACGGTAAAGGCGCGCCAGCGACGCCGGAATACGCGCGGCAATACTCCGGAAAACCAGCGCCACGGGGTGAATCGGCTCGATTGCGGACGCGTATCATGAATCAGCGCATAGGCGCGGCCTGTTAACGATTCAAGATAGTTTTTCGTGTCCGGATCGAACGCAAACGTCGTCAAACGCGCGAGATCGGAGGCCGTCCGCTCATACAGATAATGAAACCGCCGGGCTTGCGCCAGATCGAGCGAAGCCAGCGGATCCGTTTCCAACCGGGTCACGGTTCGCTCCAGATCCCGCCATACCGGTTGCGCGTCGCGAATGAATTTTTCCAGATCGATAATCACAGAAGTTGCCGTTGTTTTATGTTGATATACTGCGCAACCAATCCCACCACCATTTCGTCGTCCGCTGTCAACAGAAAGCCTACACCCTTTTTCCGAAGCGCGTCGGCGACATCGCGCAGTTGTCGCCAGCGTAAATGACCGCCGAGCGCGGCATAAATATCGGCCGGCTTTCGAACGGCTTCCGGATGGTCGAACAACGGCTGGACGATGGACGGTACGGGCATGCAAACCAGGACAACATGCTGACGGCGGATAATTTCCACGTCGCGCAGAAAGGTTTCAGCCAATGCGGGGTCGTCAAGTTGGGTTAACAACACGATAAGGGATCGTCGCCGCAGATGTTGCCGGATAAACGTGCAAACTTCACTGAAATCGGGCGTCACCGCATCGGTTCGCAATCGGCAGACGGCGTCCAGGCAGGCACGATAATGTCCCTGCCCGCGTCGCGCGCGCACAAACGTCAGCAGACGGTCGCTGAACGTCAGTATCCCGAATCGGTCACCCTGGATTTCCGCGGCCCGTCCCAGTAAGAGCGCGGCGTTGACGTAGCGTTCAATCAAAGGATCGGGCCGGCGCGAATCATGGCCGTCCGGGATTGCGGCGGTTTCGCCCGCTGCGACCGGTCGGCCGCTGAGACGCGAGGCGTCGATTGCCACATAGACTTCCTGCGTTCGTTCAACTTGATACATTTTGGTCACCGGATAACCGCGTTTGGCCGTCGCTTTCCAATGGATATCCTCGAGACTGTCACCGGACTGGTAATCGCGTAATTGCTCGAATTCACGGCCTTTCCCGAAACGTCGTTGATGACGGATGCCGACCAATCCACGGCGCATGAACAATGCCGGCACATGATGCCGCTGGGCCAGTAGTCCGGGATAGACAAAAACACCGATATCGAGCGGACAAACACCGCGCACGCTCCAGAATCCCCATCGCGACTTTGTTTCCAGATGACATTGCGCGATGCGATAGCGACCACGTTCGCGCGGGATGAGACGCCATTCGACGCGAATATCGCTTTGACCCGACGCCACATCGACGGATTGGACGGTCTCCCGCAAGCCCAGTTCCGGCGCCGGCGTTAATCCCAACCGGATCAGGCACGGCCACTGTGTCACGCAGGTTAATCGCATGAACATCCGTTCTTCGCGGCAACGCGCCAGCCTGAATGTATGCGGCGCAGTTACATGTAAATCCTGTAAAACCAGTCGCGATTGCCAGGCATCATACGTTGCGCCGCCCGCCCATAACAACAGCAGGAACGCCGGCATGATCCCCGGCGCCCATACCAGCCAGCCGGCTGCCGGGACGGCGATGAATCCGGTCCAGACCAATAGCGATGTCCGGGGAACCATCATCGCGGCACCGGTGTCTGCTCTTCGATACGGCGTACGACTTCGTCCACGGTTAACCCTTCCATTTCGTATTCAGGCCGCAATACCAAACGGTGTTCGATAACGCCGTTGAGCATGCGCTTTACATCATCCGGCGTCGTGAAATCGCGGCCGTCAAGCGCGGCCGCGGCGCGTGCGGCATGTAACAGCGCCTGGACGGCACGCGGTCCGGCGCCAACCATGACGCTTTCGTGGTCACGGGTACGACGAACCAGATCGACCACATACGCCAGCAGTTCATCGTGAACCACGATATCCCGCAGCGTATGCCGCAGGTCGGTCATGTTTTCCTCGGTAATCACCGGTTGCAAACGGCCGCTTTCCAGTATTGTTTCCGGGGCATCATCCCCGAGAGAACGGCGTCCGAGTTCCAGTTCCTGGTCGCGTTCGGGATAGTTCATATTGATTTTCAGCATGAAACGATCCTTCTGCGCCTCGGGCAAGGGATAGGTTCCTTCGTATTCGACCGGATTCTGTGTCGCGAAAACGGTGAAACGTTGCGATAACGTGTAGGTTTCGCGGTCAATATTAACCGCTTTTTCCTGCATCGCCTGCAATAATGCCGCCTGGGTTTTGGCGGGTGCGCGGTTGATTTCGTCGGCCAACAGAAACGTGGTGAACACCGGCCCCTTGACCAGGGTAAACGCCTGTGATTTCATGTCGAATACGTGCGTCCCGGTGATATCCGCTGGCATCAAGTCCGGCGTAAACTGGATGCGCGCGTAGGGACAGCCAAGGATTTGCGCGAACGTTCGCACCAGCAACGTTTTGGCGACACCCGGGACGCCTTCAACCAAGGCGTGGCCTCCGGTGAAAATAACGACCAACGCACGATCGACCACGTCGTGTTGCCCGATAATAACTCTCGCCAGCTCCGTACGCGCACGTTGCATGACGTCGTGTAGACGCTCGATTTTTTCGTTCACATCGATTTCCTTTCCTGTATCTGTTTGCTAAGTTCGTGATATAACAATACGGGATCGCTATGACCGTTCCGCGCGGCTTGCGCCAGGTATTGGCGTAACCGTTGTTCCGCACCAGCGGCGTGACGATCGCGGCGGCGGCGGTCGACAGCCCATGTATCGACACATGTACGACCCAGTGAACGCAACGAAACGGACCGTTGCAACAGCGAAATCATTCCGCTGTACGCATCCCGTCCTTGCACACCGGTCGCCGTATCGACCTGTTCCGCGACCGGTAACGGCGCAGGGAACGGTTTTTGCTGCTGCCAAACGAATAGCCAAGCCAGTATGAACAATCCCGCCAGGATACCGTGCAGGCGGAATGCGCGAATCAACTGCATGACTCCAACCTTTTCTCGCAATCCATGATGGGCCTCGATAAACACAACATGTTCCGCGCCACCGAGCAGCCAGACCAGGTAGGCCGTCGCGCGATCACGCCACAGGGACTCGTTGCTAAAGGCAAAAGAATCCGTACAAATCACGATACTCCCATGGTTGTAGCGGCGTTCGACCACAACCGGATTGCCCGACCGTTCGTAAATGACCGACCAGGCATCGTCCGCAATTTCGAAATGCCACGAACCATGCCAACGGAGTTCAGCAGGCAATTCAAGCGGCGCCGCGGCGCCGCGACGCGCACGGGTTTCAGATGTTTCGGCCGCATCCAGCCGCACCAGTCGCAGACCTTCCATATACGAAGACGCCGGCACACAGGTTGCGTCTTCAGCACCATCGTCTTGCGGCAGATCCGCGCCGTCGCTCGCATCACAGCAAGTATCAGGCGGCGGATCATCGTCGCCCTCTCCATGGGCATGGTGTGTCTTGAAAGCGATAACAACTCGAATCCCGTTTTCCGCCAAATCGACCGCTCGCCGCCGAATCGCCATACCGTCCGGCCCCATTCCCTGAGCGGGAGACAAGCCGACGGCAAACATGGTGGCCGGCGCTGCCGCCTGGATTCGGTCGACCGGCGTAAAATCGCGTTTGATATCGACATCGTTCAAACGACGGATACTCTCATATAAGGCACGCGTCCCCAGTGGATCGGCGCGTAACGATGAATATGGCGGATAAACATCGCCGCGCGAGAACCGGATGAAAAACAGGTGCGTGATGCCGGCAAACAACATCGCCGCCAATACCGCCACCAGAATGGCAGACCATTTAGATGTCGGTGTCATGGTTGATCCTTTCCAGTAAAGCCTGGCCCTGGCGAATCGTTTCCGGCGAAACAGGATAATCGCCATACCATGATTGCTCAAACCCATGCATACTTGCCGCAAATGCCGCTCGCAACGTTACCCTGGCTCGCTGATCGAGTTCCCTCGCATAATCCCGGTTGGATTTGTAGGGCGCAATCCGAATCCATCCCCGTTGTCCCAAAGCGGCCAAGGCCGCAAGAAACAGGGCGCGCATGGCATGCCTTAAATTCCCATCGCGTTCCAGCGTATTGGCCATGGCAAGCCAATCCGACACAGGAAGGCAATCGGCCCTGACACTCGCATCGTCCAAGTCGACAACGACTGGCGCGGGCGACGACGTTCGGCAAACGGCTTTGCGGCGGTCTCGCAAGTAACGCAGCCCAATCCATGCCGGCACGACAAGGATCAGAACCAGCAGGATACCGAGAACTACGCTTAATATCTCCTGCCAATGGCCGGTCCGGCCGGCGTAACCTATATCCGGTAACTGTCGGGGAATCCTGTCGGAAACCCATTCCATGACGCGGCCGACTTTATCGGCTATCCAACCGATCACACGAGCCAATGATCGAACGGATTCCCGCAGAAACTCTGTGAGCACGCCGTACGCAGGATCGTCTGTTCCCGCACCGGTATCGCGCGGCAGGCGCCATTGATAGGCAGGCGCCTTCAGTACATCGTCAATGCTCCGATCCAATTCTTCAACACGCATACCGGCATCGGCGATCGCTGTATGAATCGCCAATGACGGCGCAAGTTCGGACGGCGCGCCGGCGAAAAGATCGCATGACAAAACCAGCAGGCACGGAACAAAGACGGCAACGGGACGAATCATGACGCAGCCTCCCGCGCCTCGCGCAATTCCGCCAGCGCTACCTTAAGATCCAGACCGTTACGCAACGATTCGCCCTTGAAACAGCGGATAACATAGGCGGCCTTGAGCAGGGGATCCATGCAAAGATAGGCCACGCCAAACAATGTAACCAGAAACGTGGTGTTGGCAACCGCATAACCGGCGCTCAACCGGAAAACGGTATCCCAGCCCAGGAATATGCGTAACAGTTCCGGTATGCCAACGAACAGCGCGGCCAGATTCAGGATCAGGACGGATCCCAGCGGCGATAACGGCCACACGAACATAACAAAAAACAGGGCGCCGACAACGAACACGACCACCGCATCGTGGCCGGCATGCCGCATGACGATCGTCATCATCAACCATACCACGCCAAACGATAAGACCATGGCCAACCCCAGCATCCAGGGACTCAGCAACCAAAGGGTCAGCGAATGCGAAAACAAATGCTTGCCAGCAAGCTGACGGGCGCGCCGGCGCAATGATTTAAGGTCGCTATCGTCGCCGTCGCCAAGGACGGTCAGATTTTGGAAGTATCCGTACACATAAACGAAAGGAATCAACGCCGGCATGGACAGCGGAATGGCAAGCAGACCCCACGGCTGCACCGCGCTTTGCACCCATACAAGGCGACGCAACCGGCGTAACGTCCAGGGCCGGCGCCGATGGGTCAGCATATCCAACAGACGGGCGGCATACATGGATTGACCGGTTTTCATGCAGATAAACAGAAACGCCAATCCCAGGGCCGCGGGCGCACAGCGTTCGCGAGCGTAAGCGCCACGACTCATGTCCGACCAGAAATAGAGTATGCCGAGCACGAATGGAATCGAGCCGCCCAGATAACAAGCCCATGCATCGAGCGGCGCGCGGCGCGCCAACATAACCGCCGATTCCGCCGTGACAAACGGACCGTCGCCGTCGCCTATTGTCCGGCTTTTTTTCATGGCGCCATCCATTCCGCCGGCTGCGCCCAGATATCGCCTTCATGGAACGATGAGGGTAACGCCAGCAAAATGCGGCCAAACGCGTAGAATACGAACCATAACCAGATCAACCCTGCAACCGCGTATAATGGCGGAATGAACCGGTGACCGCCACGGCCGGATGCACGGGATGCCGACAGACGCGCCATGCAATCCGCGCACAAGGCACGGGATTCGTGATCGACAATGCATTCACGGCAAAAAAAACCACGGCATTCCGGACAGCGCGCGACGGCTTCGCGTTGCGGATGATGAAAACAACGTTTCTTTTGCAGCTCGTTCATGAATTTATTCCATCACGCCACGGGATTTCAGCCGTGAAGATTCCCCGGTTGCAGCAACCGGCCCGACAGTCGACGCATCAAAACGAACGGGTAACGGCGGCGGCAATGTCTCCGCCGCTACCTGAACCACCGAGCCCGGACCGGTGTTCATTCGTGGTTCCAGCGATGCCTGAGCCGTTTCAATCAACGGATGCAGACGCTTCGTCATGCGTTCGGCCTGCCGCATGCGTGCCGGCGCCAATAAACGGTTTTCCCCGACGGCGGTTTGTATCCAGCAGGCACAAGAATGGCCGCCGACCGCGCACCGCACAAGCCACCACAGGAACAGGCACCCGATCGTCGCCCAGAACACCCGGAATCCAAAGCTGCTGACCGTCAGCGCAGCCAATAACGCCGCAATAGCCGTCAGCGCCAGTATGCTGGATTGCACCAACCCGCGGGACGTTCGATAGATGGCGATATGTTGTATGTCCTTGTAATAATAACGATGATAACCGTCATCCATCGTACCGTGCCGCACATGCAGGATATGGTCGTCGCCCTGCCAGAGTGTCGCGCGAACCGACGGCAATACGGGGAAATTGCGGGCCAGCAACCGGTAACGCGGTAATTGATTCATCCCCATCTCCGGTTCAACAAGATTACGCCTAAAACCAACCATGCTGCCGCCTGCAGGAAACCGGCCAGAATGGCGATGGCTATGCGGATACGACCTGTCGTCACCAGACTTACCGGCCGATTCCAGTAGCGCATCCCCATGACCACGGCCGCCGGACCGGTAATGATCGTTAATGGCCAGAAGAGTAGCGGCGCCATCGCCAAATAAAACACGAGTTTATCGTAACGGACATGGCTGCGCACCATCTCCGTTGCTGTTGTTTGATCGATGTCCCGCCGGACGCATGCCGGACAAAGACTTTCGTTCCGGTACTCGATTTCGCATAAGGCGCAAATAAACCGGCCGCATTCCTCGCAGACGACGTTTGCCGGCCGACCCGCATGATAGAAACAACCGGCCTGCGCCTCGGCGCGCGCGGCGTCCGCAACAGGGATCGGCGCCCCGTTAATCGCGGCGGCAGGATAAACACGAAGCATAAACGGAACGGCACATAACGGGCACGTCACGAACGTATCGCTGTTAATCAGCATGTCGGGCAAGGGACACCCGCATTTCTTGCATGAATAAACGGCAGTACTCATGACGGTCGATTATTTTCGCACCACCCTTGTATCGCAGATGCGATCGTGTAAACTTCGTTTTTCTTCGTCAAAAGCGGCCATGATATAACCGATATAAAGAATGATACCGCTGAGCATCTCCGCGAAATAACGGGCGAACGCCCGTAGATAGCTTACCCTGCCGCCGTCCGGCAGTACGATCCGTAAGCCGCACACCATTTTACCCGGCGTTGCCGCAAAGCGGCCGACAAACCACGTCGAATACGCACAGCTTACGGCCATGTTAAACAACATCGGAATACCGGTTGCGGCAAAATAAAGACCCATACTCGATTCGGAGGGCACATCGGCCGGCATGACGGAGGAAAACAATATGCTGACTAGACCGTTGAAAAAGAAAAGAATGAAACCGTCGATGAAAAACGCCAGACCGCGTATCCAGAAGCCGCCGTAAAGCAACATGCCGGGCAGGGCCGCGCCCTCACGCATTTTCTGGAAATATATGGGCTTACATTGCCCGCAAACATGGATGTCGCCGAATTGAAGCGTCTGCTCCGGTAAAAAACGCCGGCCGCATTCGCCGCAAACAACGGATGGCGCGTCGGCATGCCCTGATGGTTGCGTTCGCGAAACATCTTCCCACGGCTGCCACTTGTCGAGTTGCTCATGCCAAACAAGCGTCTCGGGACGAATAACGTGTTGCGCAATCAATCTCCGAAACGTCGTTTCATCGACCGGCCCCTTCTGCTCGTTGTCTTGCGCATAGTACCATTGCATTAATATATTCTCCTTCCGCTAACGGGTCCTGAATGATCGTCTCTCGCAAAACGCATGCGCCATGATGCCGACCCAAAACATCACGGACCGCTAAAAACCTTGCCAGAACAACGCTATTAACGCAAGCGCCAATAATGAAGCAGAAGCCCGTAACCACCGTGGTTGATCACTGAAACGTTTAACGATCAAACTCGGTGTCCGACCCGAATGTTTGACAGCTAATTGCATGGACGACCTCCCGGATTACGCCGTTTGCGTGTCAAAACCCTTGAGGGCGTCAAGAAACGTCTGCAGGGCCGAAGCGGTCTCGCCGCGTTTCACCGTTCGATCACGCAGCGACACCGTCGCCGCCGCC